>JAACET010000038.1 GCA_011682385.1 Actinomycetota bacterium
GACAGGCTACGTATACGTCCATTACTGTGGCTTATACTTTTGGCTGTGGGGGGATTTGGCCTTCGGACTGCGGTCAACATCGAAGGTTCTGCCTTGCTAAGGCTCCTTAGCGGTACTCCCACCCCGCAGGATGTCCCGGTATTGCTGCTGGGACTGATAGCGCCTTTGGTGGTCTGGATCATAGCTTTTCTGGTAGTCGCCTGTGACAGCGACGATCTTTCGGGCAATGACCTGCCCGCCACACCTCTGTTACGCATCGCTGTTATATGCGGCTTGGCGGGGTTCGTGTTGCACAACCAGATTACCTTTTCCATGTTGCACGGCGGAGGGGGGACTGTCTTCTGGGCCTTTGCTGCCTTGGCTGTGACCATGCATCCATCGAAGACTGGAAAAGAATACCACTTGTCGAAGCTTGATCGTTATTTGGTGTTGGTCCTGACACTGGTGGCGATGGTCGGGTTCATTCGGACAGTGTTTGTACCTGCTGCCGCCGAACAGCTTCACCTTGGCCGTGCGTTCCGGGCCTATCGTGCTGGGAAATCTACCGGGATCATCGAATTGGAGCTAACTCGGGCAGCTCGGGTCCTACCCAGCGATCCGCGACCGCACACGGTCTTGGCTGAGATACTCGCCAAACGGGGATTCATTGATCGGGCAATCGCTCAGCAGCGTCAGGCAGTGAACAGGAACCCTTATGATTGGACGAACAAGTTCGACCTGGCCAGAATGTTGGCTGAGCGGGCTAGAAGAAGTAACAACCGACAGCATCAGGAAGCAGCGAGTCAGGCAATGCATAAGGCTTTAGAGCGTTATCCTACTTCTCCGGTTCTGCACGAGAATCTAGCCAACCTATATTCCCAACAGCAGGATTGGGCCAATGCTGTCAAGCACTATAAGCAAGCTCTGGATTTTGACAAGGCTAAGGAGATAGATCCCAACTATCAATGGCCGGAAGTGCAACGCCGTCAAGTTGAAGCCAAACTGCGAATTGCCAAGGAACACCTGACTCGCGCACCGTAGCCATAGTGACGTTTTGCAGTCTGTTTCTCAGGACGTTGGAAACATGCTGTTGAGTTTCTCGCGTTCACCCTCAGCCATGCTGTAGCACTGTTCGGCAGAAGGATACTTGCTTTGACGTACCTCCTTGGCATATTCGGCAAAAGCAGCCTGGGCTGATTCAGCCAACTGAGCATAAGCCTTGGCAAAAGTAGGTTTCCTTCCTAGGGTCAACCCCAGCACGTCGTGCATGATCATGACCTGGCCGTCGACGTGTGGTCCAGCCCCGCATCCTATCACCGGAATACTTGATTGGGCGGTAATGATTTGAGCAGGCTCCGGCGGGACACCCTCCAGCAGTAGAAAGGCCGCTCCTGCCTCAGTCATGGCCTTGGCATCATTAATTAATTCAGCAGCAGCCTCGGCCGTACGGGCCTGAGTACGATAGCCGCCCAGACTCGCGGCACTCTGAGGCAGTAATCCCAAATGAGCCATCACCGGGATGCCCGCAGAGGACACAGCTTCGACCGTGTGTATCTGTCGCCGGTCACATTCAATCTTCACCGCGTCACAACCGGCCTGGGTCATGAATCTCCCTGCGTTATGGATTGCTTCAGAGGTACAAGCCTGGTAGCTCATGAAAGGCATGTCGCCTATTAGGTATACATAGGGTGCCCCCCGGCGAATGGCTTGGGCCATCTCGACCATCCAGTCCATCGTCACCGGCAAGGTGGAGTCGTATCCTAGCACCGTAGTGGCAGCTGAATCTCCGGCCAGGAGGATATCTACGTCAGCCCGGGCCTGCAAGGTGGCAAAGACCGCGTCGGTCGAACTGAGCATGACGATCTTTTCGCCCGCTTGTTTTTTTCTATAGAGTACTGAGATGGTGGTCTTTTTTTGCTCAGCCATAATAGACTCCCTTGTATCACTTACCTGCGTCAACCAATTGACTGTTGATCCGCGCCAGGCGGACCGCCATTCGAATGGCGTTTTTCATTGGCTCAACTCGGGCAATATTTTTTCCTGCGATGTCAAAGGCTGTGCCGTGATCTACGCTCGTACGGATGATCGGCAAACCCAGAGTAATATTAACCGAATCGTCCGGCGCCAGCAACTTAACCGGGATAAGCCCTTGGTCGTGATACATGGCCACTACGCCGTCGAACTTTCCGTTCACGGCCATATTGAAAACTGTGTCCGGAGGAAACGGTCCACAGCAGTCTATCCCGGCTTCACTGGCCATGAGAATTGCCGGCCTGATGATACGTTTCTCCTCGTCACCAAATTGACCGTTCTCACCAGCGTGGGGGTTCACACCTGCTACAGCTATCTTGGGCTCGGCAATGCCAAACCATTCCCGCAAGGCTTTGTCCATAAGAATAATCGGATTGAATACCCGTCCGATGGTGAACTTGTGCCGAACTGCAAACAAGGGCTCATGAATGGTGGCCAGAGTCACCCTTAGGGGTCCGCCGGCGAACATCATAGCCACGTCTTTTGCACGAAAGGCATGAGCCAGCATCTCAGTATGACCGGGGAATCGACATTTGGCCAATTTCCAACTGGCCTTACAGATCGGCGCGGTAACCAGGGCGGCCAACTGGTGCGTCTGGGCCAACTGGATTGCCCCCTGCAGAAAACTCAGCGAAGCCTGACCACATAACCGATTGGGTCTGGGCGTTGGATCAGAAATCTCATACAACTCGTCATAATCGGCAATGGTTACATTGTTGTTCAAATCGTACAGGTGGTCGTGTTGAAATCGCCACCAATAACAGTCTATCTCAGCGCGGTCTGCTGCGTAGGACAAGGTCTCATTCAGACCAAAAACAACGAACCGTCCCCATGACCGCACTTCAGGGTCCGCCAACGCCTTTATCACAATCTCCGGACCGATACCCGCCGGATCACCCATGGTGATTCCGATCAAAGGGCGCCAGGACTGCTTCCGACTCTTGGATGTGCTATTGGCTACAGCCATTATTACTCGCCCTGGACTCAGACAAAACCATGCTCTCGAAGCGTTTCCATTGTTACCTGTCCCATCTTTTTGGTTGCAAGCAACTTGGCGACATATTTGCCGATAAGATCGGTTTCGACATTAACGCTCTGGCCAACTCTCAATTGACCCAAGTTGGTTCTGGCTAGTGTCGTAGGGATTAGGGCCACACTGAAAGTTCCGTTAGTCAAGTCCGCCACCGTTAGGCTTACACCACCCAGGGCCACTGAACCCTGCGGTATCATAAAGTCTGTTAATTGAGCATCCGTCTTGAAATGTGCGATCCGGCCACCACTGGCCCGAGACCACTTTTGCAGGCTGGCAGTACCGTCCACGTGACCAGCGACAAGGTGGCCGCCGAGTCGGTCCTGAAGTGTTATCGGACGTTCCAGGTTGACCCCTCGACCAATCGAAAGTCCTCCTAGAGTAGCCTTGGCCAAGGTGGTGGCCACGACATCAAAACTGGCCACGCTGCCCTTTATAGCGGTCACTGTTAGGCATACGCCGTCAACAGCGACACTATCTCCAGTCCGCAGCCCTTCGGCCAAGGGGCCGAGTTCCACCTGGAGTTGCTTACCGGTTGGTAGTACACGGACTTCCGTTACCTGGCCAACATATTCAATCAGGCCCGTAAACACGGTTTTTCTCCGAGCAAGCTACGGGAACGACCGTTTGCCTTACGTCGAAGGATATTATACTCAAACGGCAGGAAAACATCCATAACTAACACGCCTGGGGGATTGGATCGACAGGCCTGCGGAGGTAAGTCCGTTTGTAGTTGACCGAGGGGTTGTGGAGGGAAGATGATTTTATCGTTGCTGGAAAATATCGGCATCGTTAGATGATATGTCGATATAAGCATAAACCGTACACTGCATATATCAATATACTGCAATTGCCTAATGAGGATATGCAGTATCGTCAATATGTTGATACCGTTAATTCGGCGTTCCCGTTGGGGCCAGGAAACTCAAGCTCATGGAGCCGTAACGGCGAGAATCCCTGAGCGAGAGTCGGCCATATTTATCCTGAGAGGGATAGGCCGATTCGTGTCTGAGAACTACGATAGCATTTTCAGCCAATAGGTGAGGCTGAGCCAGATCAGCCAGAAGTTTTGCCAGAGGACTGCCCTGTTCGGAATCTCTGCTATATAAGTAGGGAGGATCCAGAAAAACGAGGTCCAGCGGCTTATGAGGGTGGGCAAATTTGGCAAAATGCCAAGCGTTTTTGGGGGCTATGCGGGCCTGATCTTCCAGGTGCATAGCATTGATGTTCTGCCGGAGTATGCGCAGGGCCGGACGATCGTTTTCCACGAAGAGGCAGGACTCTGCGTGCCGACTGAGTGCCTCCAGACCAAGTGAGCCGGTGCCAGCAAAAAGGTCAGCTACCGTAGCGTCGCAGGTACGGTCAGCCAATATGGCAAATAGGGATTCTTTCACTCGGTCGGTAATTGGCCTGGTCGTACGTCCTGGCGGAGGCAGTATTCGTTTCCCTCGATAAAGTCCAGCTATAATTCGCATATAATGTGTGTCCCGATTACGTCACAGCTATCGCATCATGTTTACCATTTGTCTCGGCTGGCGACAATACAATTCTGGCTTGGTTGCGGCTGTATTGATGTATGAGCACATGAGTTTGGTTGACAGAAGGCAAGGCTATTCGTAAAATCATAGCCTATCGAGGTTTTATCAGTCTGTACGGAATTTCGAGGAGTTGCTGTAGTGGACAAGAAAAGCGATTGTCAAGTGTGTCGGGGGCAGTGTTGTCGTTACTTCGGGTTGCCTATAGAGACACCAGAGACTCCTGGAGATTTCGACGATGTGAGATGGTACCTGCTGCACATGGGAACGGAGGTATATGTCGAGGATGGCGATTGGTACTTGAACGTCAGGAACAAATGCAAGCACCTGCAGCCAGATAGTTCTTGTGGCATATACTCCAGAAGGCCGCGGATTTGTAGCAAGTATTCAATGAATGAGTGCGAGGCTATTAGCGACGAATATGGGCATGAACATCATTTTTACAATGCTGAGCAGCTTGAGGCCTATGCGCGTGGGTATTTGCGGGCAAAACGTCGGCAGGCGCAGCTAAAAGCTGCGCGTCGAAAAGCACGTCAGCCGCAGATATCTCGTACTGCTTGAGAAAGCTGACCAACACGCCGGCAAAAGGGACTACTGAGAATCTGCAAATATGCACTTGGCGAGTTTCTACTCAAGGGTATCTTGGTGAAGATAACAAGAGTCAAAGGAATGCGGGATTTCTACCCAGAGGAGATGTTTCGCCGACGGTGGCTGGAGGATCTCTGGCGAGAGGTCTCTCTAGCTAGCGGCCTGCTCGAATATGATGGGCCTATCCTGGAGCATCTGGAGCTATTCACGGCCAAATCCGGACAGGAGATTGCCGAGCAGTTGTTCAGTCTTACCGATCGGGCGGGACGGGGTCTGGCGATTAGACCGGAGATTACCCCTACTTTAGCTCGGATGGTGAATGAGCGGGCTGCCAGTCTGCCAAAACCCATCAGGTGGTTCAGTATTGCTCGGCTCTGCCGGGGCGAACAGCCGCAGAGAGGAAGGCTACGTGAGTTCTTCCAGTGGAACATAGATATTCTGGGGGCGGACAGCCCCGTAGCCGACGCCGAGGCCATCCTGGTGGCTATTGATTTATTGCGTCGGGTGGGCCTTGGGTCTGAGGATGTGGTGGTACGGATATCCAGTAGAGCTCTATTGGGGGCCTTGCTTGAGCAGGCTGGGTTCTCCCCAAAGCAGATTAATATGGCCTATAGGCTGCTGGATAAGCGAGGCAAGATGCCGGATGTGGTATTTCAAGCTCTTGTGCAAAAAGAGGTTACAGACGTGGAGTGCCGCGAAGCATTGGAGAGGATAGCCAGTTATCGGACATTGGAGGAGATTCAGTCGCAATCTGGTATAACGGACCGTATCCGTGTGGCAGCCCAGGAGTTAGCCGAGGTGTTTAATATTCTGCAGACGTTTGGTGTGGCTGAGTACTGTAGATTTGATATTGGCATAGTGCGTGGTTTGGCCTATTACACTGGGACGGTATTTGAGATATTCGATCGGGCGGGGCAATTTCGGGCCATCGGCGGTGGCGGTCGCTTCGATGATCTGCTCAAGGCTCTTGGTGGGCCAAGTATGCCGGCCGTGGGCTTTGGCATGGGAGATGTAGTTTTGATGGAACTGCTGGCTGAGAAGGGTCTACTTCCACAAATCCATCAGAGCTGCGACTTCTATGTGGTGGACATAGACCCTAGCCTGTTTGGCGCGGCGTTGGGGATGGTAGCGAGTCTGCGGTCGGCAGGCAAGTCGGCACAGTTTTCGTACAAGCGGGCCAGTTTGGTTAAGCAACTCAAGCTTGCGGCCAACTCAGGTGCGAAGTACTGTGTTATTCTCGGGGAAGAGACGACTGATGGTGGCTTGGTAACAGTCAAGAATATGGCCAACGGGAAGCAAGTTCGCTTAGAGCTGAAAAGATTTTTGGCAGATCCTGGCCAAGTTGTTGAGTAAGGAGGTCACAGATTGTTCATAAAGAATCATTATGAACGGGCTGTTCTGGATTTTCTGCGAAGTCGGTCTGTACCCTATCTGCGGGTCCACGAAGCGAAAAGGTCCGTCTTTAGCGGAACAAAGTTTAAGAGCTTTGACCTAGTGGTCTATCCTGAGTACCAGGGTAATATTCTGGTAGATGTAAAAGGTCGAAAATGGCCTTATCTGAGCCGGGGCGGCAAACGCTACTGGGAAAACTGGGTAACCGCTGAGGACCTGGAAAGCCTTAGGCACTGGGAAATGGTATTTGGGCAGGGATTTCGGGCAGCCTTTGTGTTCTGTTATTGGCTGACTGAGCCCGAGAATCTCCCTGTTCAAACAGGGATTCACGCATTTGGCGGGCATAAGTATGGGTTTCTGCTGGTATGGCTGTCCGATTATACGGATAATATGCGGCTGCGGTCCCGTCGCTGGAGAACGGTGAGCATGGGGGCTGCCCGCTTTCGCGAATTGGCCCAGCCCTTGGAGGATGTATTATGGCCCGGCTAGGAACTCGATGTAGTACAGTCAAGACCTTAGTTGTTGTGGTGTTCATTTGCCTGTTGGCGGTTGGGCCGGTTTTGGGTCAACGCGCCTCGCGAGTTCGTGAACGGGCACTTGAAAAGCCGCCCACACGCCCAGAGGCCGGCTATAGGCCTTGGCCTTGGTTCACAGCCTTCATATTATTGGGGTTAGCTTGTTACCCAGCTTTCAAGAACTCTAAGCGAGAGTTGAGCGAGTAATGATCTAACTGTGTTATTCGATAGATGCGATACATCTTAGTCGGCTCTGTTGTCCTTGAAAGGAGGCATTAGCGATGAAGATCAAGGCTGCTGTTATTGCTCTGTTGTTGGTGGTGAATATTGGGTTGCTGGCCGCAGTGATTTTTGGCGTAGCCGGGGGGTCGACAGCCTACGCTCAGGCCATGCCCGGTTCGCCGAAATACCTTATGGTAACCGGTCGATTCCGGCAAACCGAACAGGCCCTCTACGTGGTTAACCTGGAAAAACGTATGTTGGCGGTTTTTACCTTTGATCAGGGCAGTAAAAGGCTCACCTATAAAGACAGGGCTTCGCTTGTCGCTGATTTCCGGTAGGCTGTACAGGAGAAAGACTATGGATAGTAAGAACATGACGATAGCTGTTTTGAGCGTTACTGCTGTGGCGTTATTCTGCACATTGGTTCTAATGTATAGCTCGACCGGCTCTGTTGCTTGGGCGGACACCGTCGACCGAGGCGGTGATTATGTATTAGCCACAGGCGCTTTCAGTGATACCAATGAAGCTCTATATGCGATTGATGGCCTCAACGATCGTCTCAATGTTTATCAGTACGATCAGAACCGCGAGCGCATTCTGCTGTTTGATCAGAAGGACCTGCAGGATGCGTTCGTAGCGAGATAGTCTTCCGAAGCAGGGGCTCTTGTTGTGAACACCTTCATTGCTGAAGTAGCTCAGAGTATCTTGGGCGGTACTGGCGGTACAGATTATGCTACGGCCTCGGCGCTTGTCCGGGAGTCCGGCGGGGATGGTATCTATGATCTGCTATACTGGGCCAACCGCATTCGCATAGCCAAGGTTGGGCGGGATATAAAATTGTGCGCAATCGCAGCCGGAAAGACTGGTTCCTGTTCGGAAGATTGCGCCTTTTGTGGCCAGTCTGTGCACCATCCGGCTTGTTTAGTAGACAAACGAGGGCAAGCAGCTGGTCAGGATATTGTGTCCGTAGCCCGCAAGGCCCTTGGATATGGCGTCCAGTCATTCGGTATCGTCAACAGCGGACGGGGACCTACCAGCGCTGATATGGACCGATTGGCCCCAATCCTACGGCAACTTGGCGAGCTGGATGGACTGACTGTATGTGCTTCACTGGGTATATTATCGGACTCTCAGGCTGAGCGTCTTTTTCAGCTTGGAGTTCGGCGATACAATCACAACCTAGAGGCATCCAGGCGATTCTTCCCCCGGGTGGTTACTACGCACAGTTACGACGATCGTCTAGCGACTGCCCAGGCGGTTAAGCGAGCAGGAATGAGTCTCTGTTGCGGGGGGATATTCGGTCTGGGAGAAACTATGGATGACCGTTTGGATATTGGCCAAACGTTGGCTGAGATTGGTCCGGATTCGGTGCCTCTGAACTTCCTCCATGCCCTTGATGCCACCCCGCTGGCCGGTGCAACCCCGATGCAGCCTTTGGATATCCTGCGTACGATAGCCATATTCAGGTTCATGCTTCCTGGTGTTCACATCAAAGTCGCCGGTGGCCGAGAAGTCAATCTGCGAGACCTACAGAGCTGGATATTCTTTGCTGGTGCTTCAGGCTGTGTGGTTGGGGATTATCTGTTAACCTCCGGGCGGTCGGCTCAGGATGACCTGCAGATGTTAGCTGACCTGGAGTTGTCGACCGAGCCACAACGAGTTGGGCTTTCTGATGCAGTCAAGGCCTGAGGTAGTAGTTACCGGACTTGGGGCGGTCACACCTGCGGGACTCAATGTCGAAGACTCCTGGGACTGCCTGCTGCGGGGCGAGCAGCGGACATCAGCCTTTGAGATCGGAGAAGGCCCCGAAGCTGCCACCTATCCTGTTGGATTAGTCAAAGGTTTTGTTCCTTCTGCGAGCCTTGGTGCTATTGATCGCTCCGTGCAATTTGGCCTTAGGGCTTCGGTGGAGGCTCTGGATCAAGCGGGCCTGAGCCAAGATGATGAGTACCGCCGTCGAGCTGGATGTGTGTTTTCTCTGAGCAAGCCTCCGCCAGAGCGTTTCTCGCGACTATATAGATCATACACGAGTGCCGGTTCTTTGGTTGGCACACACGGGATCACCGAAGTCTGGCCAAATGCCGGATGTGTCCAGATAGCTGATCGATACCAGCTTATAGGACCTCGATTATGCCTGCCAGCCGCTTGTGCTACTGGTACACATGCTGTTATACGGGCGGCCGGGCTAATCCTGGATGGCCAAGTTGATTGTGTTCTGGCCGGCGCAGCTGAGGCCAGCCTTACGCCGCTTTACTTGGCTGCCTTTGCCCGCATGGGTGTTCTAGCTGATGGTAGAGCCGGTTCCAAGAGGGCCTGCAGGCCCTTCGACCGCCAGCGTACCGGTTTAGTGCCCGCTGAGGGCGCAGCTGCTTTGGTATTGGAATCAGGCACGGCGGCCCGGAAGCGAGGGGCTAAAATACTCGCCCGAATCAGCGGCTATTGGCAGGGCATGCATGCATTGGATTTACTGCAATTGGAGCCGGATGGGCATAGCCTGGCAGTCGGTCTTCGGCAGGTCATGCGTCGGTCCGGATTGACGGCTGAGTCTCTCGACTACATCTGCGCTCACGGCACGGGAACGATAGCCAACGACGCTAGCGAAACGGAGGCAATAAAGTCTGCCTTGGGTCCGGCTGCCCGGAAGCTGAGCATATCTTCACACAAGGGGGCTATTGGGCATACACTGGCCGCTGCTGGAGTTGTCCAGATCGTCTTGACGGTTAATAGCCTCCGGCAAGGTCTGATACCTCCGACTGTGAATCTGGAGTATCCGGACCCTGTCTGTGATTTGGATTATACTCCGGACCATGTCCACCAACGCCTTGTCAGGCAGGCATTATGTATTACGGGGGGGTTTGGCGGTCAGTGTGGTCTGGTTGTACTCAGTAGAGCCGATTAGCTTCACTCAGCAGCTGTTGCTTTGGGCGACGGAGCGAAAGTGTAACATAATATATATTATCGGACTGCCCCCACAGCGGCTTGACAGGCTCACGGAGAGCCTTGGAGTATTCGCTATGTTGCCCGTTCTGCCGCTTCGATAAGAATGCGGGTTTGCGTGCATACCGCCTCGGACAGAACTGCAAGGTTGTAGCCACCTTCGAGGACTACGAGTAATCGGCTTTGTGCCAGGCGGTTGGCGAGTTGGCAGGTCTGCTTCATCAGAAAACTGAATCCGTCTGTAGACAAGTTCAAAGCAGCCAAGGGGTCATCGCGGTGTGCGTCGTAGCCGGAAGAGACAATGATGAAGTCGGGTCGGAAAACTTCGACGGCCGGCTGGAGTTGTTGGTTCCAAGCAGTCCGATAATCATCGTCGGTTGCGCCTGGTTCAAATGGCATGTTCAGTATGGTTCCTCTGCCGGCGCCTGTACCTTTCTCAGTTTGCCAGCCGGTTCCGGGGTAGCAGGAGGCTGGTGATTGATGGAAGGATGCGTAGAAGACGCTAGGGTCGGCCTCGAAAGCGTGCTGTGTTCCGTTGCCGTGATGGACGTCCCAGTCGAGTACGAGTATTCTCTGGAGGTTGTATTTGGCCAGCAGATACTTGGCGGCGATGGCGACGTTGTTGAACAGGCAGAACCCCATTGATCGATCTGCTTCAGCGTGGTGTCCGGGCGGGCGTACCAGACACAGGGCGTTGGTCAGACGCTTGGCCATTATGGCATCGGCCGCTGCCAGGACTGCTCCGACAGCAAGGCGGGCAACAGTATATGACTCCCGGCAGATCTGGCTGTCGGGTGAATCGATATAAGGGACGCCCTGTTCGCAGGATGCTGCGACTCGGTCTATATAACTGGCTGTGTGTACGCGTTGAATTTCGGACACAGGTGTTGGTCCGAAATCGATATTTACCATATGGTCCAATAAACCCTCGTTGTCCAGAGCTGTGTGAATGGCTTGCAGACGCTCAGGTTTCTCCGGATGAGCTGCACTTGGCCGATGCTTGAGAAACTCTGCGGAATAGGCCAAGCCAGTGGACATATACTGGGTCCTATAACCTGGGGTTCACTCTTACGTCTAGTAGAGGACTCTGAAGTTGCCTTTGGCTTTCAGTTCGCCGGTGGCCACATTGTAATGAGCTAGCTTTCCCGTCCACTCAACCCATTGACCCCTCTGTGGATCGAGATAGACGACAGAAGCCTTGGATTTTCTGGAACCTTGTATCACGATTTGCTCCGTTTTTCTGTCATAGAGGATACTTTGAGCCCCTTCGATTCTTATGTCCTTAGATACAAGGCTGGCATTTCCTGAGGCCTCGACGCGTTTAGCGTCAAGCTCGTCCATGGCCGAGAGATCTGCAAAATTAGATTTGTCCGTCTCAGACGCTTGAGTCTTCGGCTCCGCAAAGGTAATAGTAAACGTCTGACACCAGAGTTCTGTCCGATGACGTTCTTTTTCTGAATATCCTGTCGCGGTCGCCGATCTGCCCGGCAGGGCCAAAGCGTAGCCCATAGATACCATATGTACGTCGCCGGCTAGTACAGCCGTGCGTTCATCTTGATAGTACTTGGCAGACTTCTTCCACTCGAATGCTGTCTGTCCGGGTCCCACCCGTTGCAGAGCCGGACCTCCTCGTTGTCTGCGCGTTTCGCGTTCCGGGACCGAAGTTGTCTGAGCCGCGGAGACTTTTTTATCTGTCTGGCGATAGTCTTCGAGCAGCAAGCTGCCCGGTCCGTCGCCGAAAAACTGACGTTTCTTATCAACATAGGTTAAAACATTGCTTGTCAACAATGCAGCCCGCAACCTTTGCTCAGGCTGTCCAGCCGGATGCTCGATATTTCGTATTTCTGCTCGCCCCGTCATAACCATTCTTTGTAATGTTCTGTTGCCCATGGGCTTGAAAAAGGTTTCCGAAGAAACTATATCTTCGGTTGAGACTTCCATGTCCGGTGGCGAGGTCTGCCTCTTATCCTGCAGATGTAATTCCAAGCGGTCTGCTACGAATTGGCTTGAGCTGGTCGGGCTGTGCAATATTGCCCCTGTGACTCTTTTCTTATCGAGGCTACGGAAAACAGCTTTATTGGTCTCTCCGTCAAATGTCAGAGACTCGGTCCATTCCAGTCCCAGCAAGGCAGATGGCGAGTCCTGCTCAGCCGTGGGGAACATTACTCTCATCTGTCCAGCTCCTGGCGTGATCAGGACATAATTCCTGTCCTGGCCAGTTGCCTTGCCGAGCCCTTTGATAATAATGGTTTCAGAATTCAGCCGATCGTTTTGGCCTCGGCGCAGTTGAGCAGGTTTACCGTACAACGTCGTGGTGTGAGTCGATTCATCTGCTACAAGTTTGTCCGCATGCAGGCTACTATGAGTTTTACCCTTGACCAAATAACGTCCGATAACATTCTCTTCTGCTACGAGCTTCGATACAGTTGCTTTTCCGTAACTATTTTTCGTGCCAATAGTTGTATCTTTTTCCTCAACCAGGCTGATTAGCATTTTTTGGCATTCGAGCTTGCTTTCGCTTTGTTTTTGTGGTGTTTGCTCGGTGGCCAAAACGTTGCCCTTGAGATTGATGCTCGAGGCGAACTGTCCTTTTCCAGAGCTGCGGCGGCTAAAACTTGTCTCCATGATATCGGCTGATACAGTTAGCTTGCCTTTCTTTGACGGCAGGTCGGCAGAAAAGTCGTTCTCGGCTCGGAGGACGCGGATGGCTTGGCCTTTGTCTGTGCCATCCGAGCCGGGGGGATCCAATTCGACATGGATCATATTAGCCTTGGTGGTAAGTTGGTCCGAGACTGCAACGACTTGGCCCGTGGCGTTTGCTTCGGCCAGGTAGAAGCCCTCTTGCGAGTTGGTTTGGCGATCTGCCGATACTATTTGGCTATTCTGGTCATCTGGCCTTTGGTTCTGCCTTATGAATTTCAATGATGCTGATTCTTGCCAACTCAGATCAATGGCATTGGACTTTTGCCGGGTAGAAGTCATTTGCTGGCTGGTTATGTCGCTGGTTTTTAGACTCCCTTTTCCAAGCAAACGGACTCCACGAGCATCTCTGGCTGGAGGGTCGATCAACAACTGCTCAGTAATGACCTTGGTGCCGTCTGATGATTCCAAGAACACCCTGACATCGGAGCTACTGGAAAGTCGGACTATTCCTGAATCTTGTTCTGCTTCCAATTTGGCGCATGAACCCGACACATCGCGTGTGTTAAAGGTTACCGGTGAGCCTAAGGCTTCGAACCGGAGTCTGCGGCTTGCGACGGAAGAATCGGTCTGCGGTTCGGTGGGCACGACTGTCAATGGCCCATTCCAGGTGAGCCGTAGAGGTGAAGACTGATACATGTCGTCCGACTGTTTTGGTGGCGGATCTTTTTTGTTAGCCGAGGATGGTTCATCTTCACTGGATCGGCTGGACAGTATCAGATCAAATAAGACGTTCAGGCGATCAATATTGTGGATGGTCTGAACCTGATACCGGTCGTTATAAGTTATCCGCACATCTTCGTCGAATGTGGCTATGTAGCTGTGGATTTTCTCCGGATCGATAAGCGGCTCGGATGTATCCGGGCCGGCTGCGGGTTCAACTGTGTTATTTGGCTCATCGATTAAGTTGCCGAAGGCGCGTCCTTTCCCTCCTCGCCAGGTTAGCTCGCCGCCCTTTTGTATAATAAGACGATCAATTTCCTGGGAGATTTCCCGCCAGCGCAGCAGAAAACCGGTACCATTTGCATCCAAATCAGTCCCGCGAAGTCGCACCGCCCGGTCAGTCCACAAGCGGCAGGAGCGCGTATCAAATTCCAGTTCGTCGGTATTGATTACCAGCTCCTCTGCCGACTGTTGTGCAGGGGGCTGTCCGGTGGTTGAAGCATTTGGAACCCGGAATACTATCTGCACATTCCCGCTGAGCAGGCCGCTGGTGGGCTGCATGCGGTTTGCACCCCGGTCCAGATGGACCTGGCCCGTGTCTGAGGTCAGTGTTAGGGTCTGGCCGTTTTTCAGATGCCAGACAAATGTCACCCCCTTCAACAGCGCCTGATCCTCAGACTGGAGATGGAACCGCTCAGCGCGATAGACCCTCTCAACACGCCCGCCTGGACCTCGCCGGTAATACTCCAGTTGTTCGGCACTTTCCAGGTTGGAGTCTGTTGAACCGATTCGCTTTATGCCAGCCAAATCCACCGGGGCGCTAGGGATGTTGTTATTCGGCTCAGAATCGCTCGTCCCCTTCGGCCCGGCCAGCCATTGGTAAAACAGAAGGACAACAGTAACGGCAACAATGCTGAGTACCAGCAACAGTAATTTTCGAAGGCCATGTTTCATATTTATCAACCGACTTCCTGACTGTATCGAGCCATAACTGTTTCCCAATCTCCGGCCGCTTGCAGCAAAAAGCGAACGGCCTCGGCCACCGCCCCGCGCCCGCCGGGACGTTCTGTTATCAAGTCGGCTTCTGTTCGAATCTCGTCCATGGCATCGGCTACGGATATGGCAAACCCACAGCGAGACATAATAGGCAAGTCCACCAAATCGTCACCAATATAGGCCGTTTTGTTTTCAGGTATGGCCAACTCCTCTAAGAGTCTGCTATAAACAGACAACTTCTCTAGAATCCGCTGATAGACGTGTTGCACACCAAGTTGCTGAGCTCGATGGAGCACAGCCGGTGATTCTCGTCCGGATATCCAAGCCATCTGCCGTCCGGAACGCAGCCACCACTTAATAGCTGCTCCATCCTTACTATTGAACAGTTTGTATTCTTGGTTGTCACTTCCCAGGATCAGTGAGCCGTCCGTAAGTACGCCATCTACGTCCAGTATTAACAATTGAATATTCTTCGGGTTTCGACTCACGCGATGCACCTTTCCCATATTTCCACAAATCCCAGCGTTGATTATCATCCGCAGGGGTCCTCTTGTCCAGCAATTACCCAATAAGACCACAACCTGTGCTTGCAAGGCTCAACGAGCTGGGAATCCTATTGAACTTGTCTTTTCAGCCAACATAGAATGGTATGCACATATGTATCTGCCTGCGAAGGAGTCCGTTGGTTTTGTGAGGATTATACGATGACTAGAACCTCAAACGGCAAGGGAAATACTTCTGATACTACTGCAATAACTCCGGCTCTGGAGGAGATACTCAACGGTCTAGCTGCTAATAGGACCAGTTGGTCCCGTAGAGAATTTTTACGCTTGGCAGGTGTCGGAGCTGTAGCCTTGGGAGCAACTGCCAGCGGAGTCGCCGCTTTGGTGATCTGCTCCCCGAATCTTGATCCAGGACAAATGCGAGTTTTTGGGTATATTGGACCTGGATCAAGTACAAGGAGCAGGCCATACGTGGTCAAACGTGTGAATATAACGGACTATCCTAGCTATCGAAAGGCGGGCTATGATTGCGGCAGCGGTCCTACGGAGTCATTTTGCGGGACGTTGACAACCCGGCTGAAGGGCCGAGGAATGCGATGGGACAGGGATAATGCCGAAGCCATTATGGCTCTGGGTAGCCTGTATTACTCCAATGCCCCGAAGGGCAGAGTTCCACGGGCTCGCCCGTGGGTGAATGATTATTTCCTCGTCTCTGCGATAGCAGAGGTGAGGTTGGCCCTCTTAGGGCCATAACAGGAAGTACCCCGGGCTTGCCCGGGGGAATCTATTTTGTGGAGCGACTACTGGGATCAACAGCGTACCGCATAAACCTTGCCAGAAAATCAGGTCGCTCACTTTTTCACTATCCCGAACAGATTTTGGTGAGGGAAATAAGCGTCGCTGTTGTATAATTCACACCGGTTGTCGAATTCGTCGGACAGTAATGATAGAAAGGCCGGATAATGATACGTTTGGGTGTTGTTGGTTATGGCGATCGAGCTGGCGGAGTTGTCAATGGCGTACTTCGCGGGGTCGAAGGAGATATACGGGTCGTTGGAGTCGTCGATCCCGATGAGGTCGGCGTGCGGGAGCGTTTGGCAGATTGTGACAAGAAGGATGTCGTTTTCTACAAGAATCTTGACCAAATGATCA
>JAACET010000039.1 GCA_011682385.1 Actinomycetota bacterium
CGGGTCTGGCTGGAGTTTGCCCTGGCTACCCCGGTCGTGCTCTGGTGCGGCTGGCCTTTCTTTGTTCGTGGATATCGCTCGATCGTCAGCTTCAACCTCAACATGTTCACCTTGATTGGCGTCGGCGTCGGGGCCGCATGGGGTTACAGCGTGGTGGCTACACTGTTACCACAAGTTTTTCCCGCGTCGTTTCGGGCTGATGGCGGCACGGTTCGCGTGTACTTCGAAGCCGCCGGTGTGATCATAACCTTAGTCCTTTTGGGGCAGGTTCTGGAGTTGCGGGCTCGCCGACACACCAGCGGGGCGATCAAGGCTCTGCTGGGACTTGCCCCCAAGATCGCCCACATCATTACCGACAACGGCCACGATCAAGATGTCCCGCTTGAAGAGGTGCAAATCGGCGACCGGCTGCGGGTCCGTCCGGGCGAAAAGATTCCCGTGGACGGCAAAGTTCTGCAAGGCAGCAGTTACGTGGATGAATCGATGATCAGCGGAGAACCCATTCCCGTTGAGAAGACACCGGGCGATAAAGTAATTGGGGCCACCGTCAATACCACGGGGGGTTTTGTCATGGAGGCCGAGCGAATCGGCAGCGATACGGTGCTGGCTCAGATTGTGCAGATGGTCAGTGAAGCCCAGCGAAGTCGGGCTCCGATCCAACGCGTTACCGATCTGGTCGCTTCTTACTTCGTGCCTGCGGTGATTCTTGTGTCCGTGGTGACTTTTATTGTCTGGTCGATCTTTGGTCCCGAACCGGCCTTGGCTTATGCCCTGGTAAACGCTGTGGCGGTGCTTATTATTGCCTGCCCCTGCGCCCTGGGATTGGCTACACCCATGTCTGTTATGGTCGGCGTGGGGCGCGGTGCTCAAGCGGGGGTGCTGATCAAGAACGCCGAAGCCCTGGAAATCATGGAGAAAATTGACACCTTGATCGTGGATAAGACCGGAACGCTCACAGAGGGCAGGCCCCGCCTGGTTTCCGTGAGTCCCACCGATGATTGGACTGAAAAAGATTTGATCCATTATGCGGCCAGCGTCGAACGCAACAGCGAACACCCACTTGCCGCAGCGATTGTGGCCGGGGCTAAGGAGCGTAACATTGACTTGGCCGAGGTGGCGGAATTCGAGTCGATCACCGGCAAAGGCGTCATTGGCCGGATAAAGGATCGCCGTATTGCTTTGGGCAATCGCCGACTCATGGATGATCTCGGCGTGGACTGCCATGCGGTTGATAAGCGAGCGGAGGATTTGGCTCACGGTGGTACAAGTGTCATGTTTGTCGCTGTGAACAGCCGAATAGCCGGGCTGCTGGGCGTAGCCGACCCCATCAAGGAATCGACGGCTGAAGCCGTGGAGCTACTACGCCAGGATGGTGTGGAAATCGTGATATTGACCGGTGACAACCGCATTACAGCCCAGGCTGTTGCTGAAAAGCTGGGCTTGGATCGCGTTGAGGCCGAGGTACTCCCGGATCAGAAAGCGGATATAGTAAAGCGCTTCCAGCAGGAAGGGCGGCAAGTAGCCATGGCCGGCGACGGCATTAACGATGCCCCAGCCTTGGCCCAGGCCCAGGTGGGTATCGCTATGGGTACGGGTACTGATGTTGCTATGGAAAGCGCCGCTATCACCCTGCTCAGCGGAGATCTTCGGGGTATTGCCAAGGCTCGGCGAATGAGCCGGGCAACCATGCGGAACATTCGTCAAAACCTGTTCTTCGCTTTTTTCTACAATTCGTTGGGTGTGCCGATTGCCGCCGGTCTGCTCTATCCGTTTTTTGGAATCCTGCTGAGCCCGATGTTGGCTGCGGCAGCCATGACCTTTAGTTCTCTTTCCGTGGTCAGCAATGCCTTGCGTTTGAGGAGAGTGCAGCTTTGACGCTAAATCAATCAGCCTTTGTACTGTCGCTCGATGCCAGGAGCTCATCTCGCATACCCGTGTTCAATTTAAACTCTTTGATTGCACAGTAGAGTAACGGGACCACGAAGATGCTTACGAGTACGACCAGCATTCCTCCAAAAGAGGGAATGGCCATGGGCACCATCACATCACTACCGCGGCCAACGGAGGTGAGAATCGGAATCAGGGCCAGGATGGTTGTGGCTGAGGTCATCAGGCAGGGCCTTACCCGCCGCTGAGCAGCCACTATCGTGGCCTCTCGAATCTGCCCAATGGAGGCCGGTTTGGTCTCCCTGAAGACCTGGTTCAGATAGGTGGATTGAATGACGCCATTGTCGGAGGCGATTCCAAAAAGGGCCAAGAAGCCCACCCAGACAGCTACACTCATATTGATGGTGTGAACCTGGAACAAATCGCGCATGCTGGTTCCGAAGACACTGAAATCCAGGAACCAAGGCTGGTCGTACAACCAGATCAATATGAATCCGCCGGCCCAGGCCACAAAGATGCCGGAAAAAACCAGCAGCGTGGTCGGCACCGACTTGAACTGGAAGTAGAGAATCATGAAGATGGCAAACATGGCCAGGGGCAAGACAATCGAGAGGGTTTTCTGAGCCCGGATCTGGTTCTCGTAGCTTCCGGCAAAGGTGTAACTGATCCCAGAGGGCAGCACCAACTCGCCACTGTTGATCTTGGTTTGCAGGTAGCGCTGGCAATCTTCGACTACGTCCACTTCGGCGTTGCCCGGCTTCATGTCGAACAGTACATATCCGGTCAAAAACGTGTCCTCGCTCTTGATGACCTGGGGTCCTCTGAGATAGCGAATCTCGGCCAGCTCGGCAATGGGGACCTGTACACCTGCCTTGCCGGGAATGAGTATTTTTACCATGGTCTCAATCTGATCCCGCAGTTCCCGTTGGTATCGCACACGGACAGGAAATCTCTCACGGCCCTCCACTGTAGTTGTAATCTTTTTGCCGCCGATGGCGACTTCGATGATATCCTGAAAGTCGCGGATTTTCACTCCATAGCGGTTGAGAGCCTTACGGTTGGGGACAATTTCCAGGTAAGGCTTGCCCACAATGCGGTCGGCGATGACCGCCGCCGGTTCTACGCTGGGGACTTCTTTTAGAAATCGCTCAATTTGCAGCCCTACTTTCTCAATGCTTTCCAGGTTTGGGCCCTTAATTTTGACTCCCATAGGTGCGCGCATGCCGCTTTGCAGCATGACAATCCGGGCGGCGATGGGCTGAAGTTTTGGGGCTGAGGTCGTTCCGGGAATTTCCGAAGCCTTGACGATTTCTTCCCAGATATCGTCTGGGCTTTTGATATAGTCTCGCCATTGGCGGAACGGTCGGCCCTTGGGGTCAGGAATGAGTTCAGCGTTTTTATCGAGGGCGAAACGTTCCTGACTCTCGTCGTAGCGGAACTTGATTCGTCTGCCCTTCTTATCTGTCTTGTATTCCGGCTTATAGTTGATGACTGTTTCGATCATGGAAATCGGGGCCGGGTCCAAGGGACTGTCCACTCGCCCGATCTTGCCGACCACCGATTCGATCTCCGGAATGCTGTTCAGAGCCATATCCTGCTTACTCAAAACGTCTATGGCCTCCCCGATGGAAGCATGGACCATGGTAGTGGGCATAAAGAGAAAGGAACCCTCATCGAGTGGGGGCATGAATTCCTTACCGAAGCCGGGGAACTTTTTTGTGCCTTGGACCCAGAAGGTAGTCGAACGCGTCTTTTCTTCAGGGATGCCCAACTTTTCTGCGGCAGCAGGAACCCAGCCCAGAGTGCTGGAAAATCCCATCCAAGCAGTGAAGCCAAAGAATAGGATTAACGTGACGAACGATAGAAAGATCACCTTGTGTGCCAAGGCCCAGCGCAGGGAGGCGGGATATATCAGCATGAATAGCTGGAAAAATCCCAGCAGTCCGCCCACGAGCACAGCCACAAAAATGAAGTTAATAAAGAGCCCCAGCTCAGGCCCCAGCGGTTCCCAGTATTGGCTCAGCAACAAGGTGATGAGTATCACCACTGCGCCATTGGCAATCCAGGGAACGAATTTCCCCACAGCTTTAGGGATTCGGTTTTGAAAGATGTTGTAAAGGGCGAACAGGCTAAGAGCTATGCCGGCCAGAGTGATCAGGATCGATCCTTTCCAGAAGCCATAGCCGGTCAGAGCCACGCCGGCAAGCACCGACGATTGCGAAAAGTATTACTCGCAATTTTTTGGCCGTTACTTTTGAGGACAGCAGAAGCATAGCCCCGGGGGGCAGAACCGTCAGGGCTATGACGATCGAGGCGATCAGGGCGAAGGTCTTGGTGAAGGCCAGCGGTCTGAAAAGCTTCCCTTCGGCACCGATCATGGTGAAAACCGGAAGAAAGCCCACGATGGTGGTGGCCACCGCGGTAAGCACGGCACTGCCTACTTCGCTGGAGGCCCGGTGCACGACCTCCAACTTGGGGGCCTCGGGCGGGGCCTGTTCCAGATGGCGAAGAATGTTCTCGCTGACCACGATACCCATGTCCACGATGGTGCCGATGGCTATGGCGATGCCCGAAAGGGCCACGATATTGGCGTCCACTCCGAAAGTCTTCATAGCAATGCAACAGCACAGCCAGGGGAAGCATACTTCCGATCAGCAGGCTGCTGCGCAAGTGCATCATCATCACGATAACCACGATCAAGGTGATCAGGATTTCCTGACTGAGGGCATCATCAAGTGTGCCCAGGGTTTCGTAGATCAATCCCGTACGGTCGTAGAATGGTACGACCGTAACCTGACTTGTATTGACCCAGCTTGGCCAGTCGGACCTCGGCGTGGCCCGGAGATATTTTATCCAGCCGTCCTGGTTGATTTCGTCACTGGCTTCAAGATAGGCCTCAAAACCGTGTTCTTGAGCGAAACGGCTGATCTGCTCGATGGATACCTTGGAATTATCGAAAACGGCTTTGGTCCGCAAACCGGCTGAGAGTTCCGCGATTTTGTTTTTTACATTCTTGATAGTGGCCAAGGGATTCTCGCCATATCGGGCCACGACAACTCCACCGACAGCCTCGGCTCCGCCTTTATCCAATGCTCCGCGGCGCAGGGCTGGTCCCAGGGTAACCGTGGCTACCTCCTTGATGCTGATAGGAACGTTTTGGGCCACCTTAATAACGCTCTCTTCGATGTCTTCCACCCGCTTGATGAATCCGATACCCCGGATGAAATACTCCACGCGGTTTAGCTCGATACTCCTGGCCCCGACATCTATATTGGATCGTTTTACCGCTGCATAGATTTCCGGCAGCGTTACCTGGTAAGCCCGCATGGCATCGGGGTCGACGTCGATTTGGTACTCACGGACGAAGCCGCCAATTCCGGCGACCTCGCTGACTCCATCTGCGGAAAGCAGGCCATAGCGGACATACCAGTCCTGGATAGTGCGGAGTTCCTCAAGGTCCCAGCCCCCAATGGGCTTACCCTTAGGGTCGCGGCCTTCCAGCGTGTACCAATATATCTGTCCCAGAGCTGTGGCGTCAGGTCCCAGGGCTGGCCGTACGCCCATCGGCAGTGTACCCGCCGGCAGGGAGTTAAGCTTTTCCAGCACCCGGGTACGCGACCAATAGAAGTCCACCTTTTCCTTGAAAATGATGTAGATACTGGAGAAGCCAAAAAAAGAATAACTCCGAATTGTTTTCACGCCGGGAACGCCCAGCAGCGAAACAGTCAAAGGATAACCAATCTGATCTTCCACGTCCTGAGGAGATCGGCCCATCCACTCGGTAAAAACGATTTGCTGGTTTTCGCCGATGTCCGGAATAGCGTCCGTGGGGATGGGGCTTCGCTCAATGCCGGCGATGTTCCAATCGAAAGGGGCAACGTAAATTCCCCATGCCACCACAAAGAGCACAAACAATCCCACTACGAGCTTGTTGGTCAGGCAAAACCACATTAGCCTTCCAATGAAGGACTTCTGTTCAGGCGTGGTCTCATTGTAGTTTTCACTCATGTACTTGGTCTCCTGTGGGCGTGCCTGTCTGCCGAGAAATCCCCTTGAGGGCACTACCGAACTTCGACCGCAGATAATTGATATTTTCCGCCAACGAGTCCGCTGCACGCTGAAATTCGGAAGGGGTCTTTACCGTTTGGCCTTCTATGGCATCGTTGCCCAGGCGCATGGAGGCTTCCTTCCAAAGCATACGTGGGTGCCCCTTCAGCAGATTGATATCCACAGCCTGGACCGCTTGGCCCAATCCGACAAAGCTGGCTCTAATCTCGCTGAGGTCCTCGTTTTTGACCGCCTTGTTCACATTGAGAGCCGCTGTGAGTACGGTCCTAAGCTGCTGCTGGAACTGGGCCGGCAGCTGCATGGCGGGCTTCGCGGTGGCGTCACCTTTGGCAGGCTTCTTCATCTTCATCCCGCCGTGGCCGCCGGCAGCTCCCCCGCCTTCCGGGGTCATCATGCTGGGCTTAGCTTCAATCTGCAGGGCGCTGTCAATCTTGAAGTTTCCTTTGGTGACGACCCGCTCTCCGGCTTTGAGCCCCCCGCGGACCAGATAGTAGTTGCCCGCCCGGGGCCCGAGGACAATTTCCCGGCCTTCATAAGAAGGTTTGTCCTTTTCCGGAAGTTCCACATAAACGATCGCCCTGGTGCCGGTGACCATCGCGGCGGAAACGGGAATGACCAGGGGCTTATCCACCTCAGCGGGATCTACACTGACATAGCCGAGTGTTTCGATTGGTACCAGAGGCATCTCGCAAATATCGCAGTTGCCGGCTGAGTCTTCGATAATCGACGGGTGCATGGGGCAGGTCCATTTACCTGCCAGGTCAGGCTCCATCACTCGCCCGCCAGCGGCAATCTGGGCTCGTACTATGGCCTTGACGAACATCTGGGGTTTGAGCTTGCCTTGAGGGTTGGGAACGTTTACGCGTATTTTAACCGTTCGGGTCAGGGGGTTCAAAATTGGATCGATGAAGGAGATGGTCCCCATGAATATCTCACCCGGATACGAGACAGTGGTAAACTCGACCTTTTGGCCGGGTCGTAGCCACATCAGGTCGGATTCATAGGCGTCAAGCTTTATCCAGACCTTAGACAGGTCAGCCAAGGTATAAATACGTGTGCCCGTATTGACGTACATACCTTCCTGAGCGTTCTTGTGAATGACCGTCCCGGCCACAGGGGCGTATATGGTCATGTGGTCAGAGACCTCTCCCCGCTCCTCGATCTGGGTGATCTGCTGTGAGGTCAAGCCCCACAAACGCAGTTTGCCCCGCGCAGCCTCTACCGTAGCATGGGCAGTTTCTCTAATTATCTTTATGTCGCTATCTTCGAGATCCTTGAGCGCCTGGTGGGCTTGGAGCAGTTCCTCCTGGGCGCTGAGCAGTTCCGGACTATACAGGGAAACCATATGATCGCCCTTGTTCACCTCAACGCCTGTATAGTCCACGAAGAGTTTGTCCAAGCGCCCGGGGATCCAGGCGGTTATGTAGGCCAGGCGGGTTTCGTCATAATCCACCTTGCCCACCATGCGGATCTCTGCGGTTACAAATTTACGTTCAACCACCGCTGTTTCGATATCCATCAGGACCTTGGCCTCTTGGCTGATCGTGAACTCGCGCAGACCCGACATTTTGTCCCCGCCGGTCGTGCGAGCTGGTATGAGTTTCATGCGGCACTTTGGGCACAGACCCGGCCTGGAAAGGCGTACTTCCGGGTGCATCGAGCAAGTCCACATGGTGGTTGGTTCTTCGGCTTGGTCTTCTGAGGATTTGGCGGCTGAGACTGGAGCGCCGCCCGAATCGGGTGCCGGACCTGAAAAAACCAGATACCCGATTCCAATACCGACCAACACTGCAATCAACAATCCCGCGTGCCTGCCTATCCAACGGACCGTAGCCCAAATCCGAACTAATATTTTATTCATGATCTGATTCCTTTGTTTCTATTTTTTGTTTTTATCATGTCCGTTAGTTGGAGGTTCCGTAAAAATGAAAATGTTTTCCGATTGAACCAAGTCCTCCGCATTTTCCGTTCGGCTGCGCAGGACCACCCTCTAAACGTTTGGTTCCTTCGATATCTCCCTTAATAGGGTAGTCGTTGTGCCCCCTGATCGTCAAGGGTAACAAACGGGGAGTTGTCCGTCTCTAGGCAGGGATTGATCGAAACCAGCATAGGGGAGGCACGATTGTCAAATCAATCTCGGTAAATGCCTTTTTTGCCGAGCCGATTGGCTGGCGGTGCGGCGAGCTGATGTGTGGGTCGTAGATAAGCCCCTTGGGGCTTCTGGTATTAATGGGCGGTGAACCCGGCGTCGACCGGTAGATTAATGCCCGTTACGTAAGCGCTGGCGTCACTGGCTAAGAAAACAATGGCCCCCTTTATGTCATCGGGGTTGGCCATTCGGCCCAAAAAGGTGTTCTTACCATAGCGACTCAAGAAGGGCTCGCTCTGATCGGACATTAAGCCACCAGGCGAGATAGTGTTGACCCGAATATTGTGTTTGCCCAGTTCAGCAGCCAAAAAGCGGGTCAGGTTGATCATCCCGGCTTTGTGGAAGTAGTAATCGGGGGGTTGATCCAGCCAGGCTGGTCCCATGCCCTCATATTGGGAGAAGCTCGGGCCGACCATGCCGTAGATCGAAGAAATATTGATAATACTGCCCTTGTTCTGCTTGATCATGTCTTCGGCAAACAGGCGTGTCAAGTGGAACATGCCCGTAGCATTGACTTCCAGCGATTCCCGCCATTGGTCCAGAGGACCACGATAGCCCTTCATGGGACGCAAGACGGCATTGTTGACCAGAATGTCCAGGGGACCAAAGCGCTCGGTGAGCTGTTCGTGCAATTTGTTGATCGACTCCTCGTCGCCCTGGTCCAAATAATAGCTGTGAGCGTCATAGCCGGCAGCTTTCAGACTGTCGACGACCTTCCGGCGTTTTTCCTCGCTGCGCGAAGCAATGATGGTTGTGGCCCCGGCTTCAGCAAGGCCCTGTGAGATACATGTGCCATAACCTGCAGCCCCGCCGGTTACCAGGACCTTTCTGCCTTCCAAAGCAAATGTTTCCAGTACGGCCATGATCCTGCTCCTATTTGGTTCACCTAGCTGATACGCATCGCTCTTTGCCCAAGTTCAATGCGGGGCAACGCGATTAAGGTGCTAAGCATAGTAGCCGGCGTCCGTTTTGGCAAGAGATTGTTGCCGATGGGGACTATTGATGTTTGAGCAGTTAAATAAACTATGGGCCAACCGTTGTCATTCCCGCGAAAGCGGAAATCCAGGCCAATAACGTACAGACTAAGATGGATCCCCGCTTTCGCGGGGATGACACTTGGAGGACTCGCCGTTGAATTAGGCATTCAAACATCAATAAATCGGCAGCCGGAAGAAGTTTAAGCAGCAAGAAAAAAACTCTTAGGGCTTGACGGGGCGGGGTGGGGGAGATATACTGACAGGCGATTGAGTCTGTGTCTCAATCTCAATAGGCCGTGTTGGCAGCCTGGTAGGAATGACCGGCACATGAACAAGCAAAGTGCGAACAAGCGACAAGTTTTCACCGCTTATCTAGCCAGGAGAGGATTGAGTAACACGCCTGAGCGTCAGGCGGTTCTGCAACAGATACTCGCCAGCGGGAGCCATTTTCAGGCTGACGAACTCTATCTGAAATTAGCCCGCGACAAGACCCGTCCGGTGAGCAGGGCTACGGTGTATCGCACCCTGAGTCTGTTGACGGACTGTGGACTGATTCGCAAGGTGGCCTTCATAGATCGCCACAGTCACTACGAACACGTATTCGGACACGAACACCTGATCTGCAGGAAGTGTAGACGAATCTTCGAATTCCAGGATCGCAGCCTCTCTGAAGCCCTCAACCAGGTATGCAAAGGAAAGGGTTTTCAACGGCTCTCGCACAAGATCGAGGTGGTGGGATTGTGTGCCAGATGTTCATCGAAGAAAAAGTAGATCGAGGGTGCCAAGAGAAAGTTCGCCATGAGCGGAAATACCTCTGAACTTGAATCGCCGATCCGGCCACTCTTACTGGTAGGCAATCCCAACGTGGGCAAGAGCGTACTGTTCGGCCTGCTGAGCGGTAAATATGCGATGGTGAGCAACTACCCGGGCACCACCGTGGAGATGAGCCGATCGCACGTCCGGCTGGAAGGCCAAAAATACGATCTTATCGACACGCCCGGAGCCAACAGCCTGCTGCCAAACTCCGAGGACGAGCAAGTCACAGCCAGGATGGTGCTGGAGAACCCCGAGGCCATCGTGTTGCAGGTGGCTGACGCTAAGAACATCGCCAGAGCCCTGATGCTGACGGTGCAACTAGCAGAGCTGGAAATGCCCATGGTGTTGGCCCTGAACATGTGGGATGAGGCCAAAGACCTGCACCTGAGCATAGATTACCTAGGGCTGGCCGAAAGGCTCGGAGTACGGGTTGTCCGTACAGTAGCTACAGAAAAACGAGGATTCACAGCAGTAAAACATGCCTTGGGTAAGGCCGGAATAGCTCGGATGGCGGTGACATATCCTGAGGCCATCGAGCAGGCAGTGAGCCGAATCCAAGCGAAGCTGGGCACCAACGGCAGAGGCAGCCGTGGGCGAGCACTGATGATCCTTGGGGGAGCATCGGGTCCGCTGGAATCGCTAAACGCAGAAGACCGGCAGGATATATTAGAAATACGCAGGAAAACTCAAATACAATTTGGTGAGCCGTTGGGATATATCATCAGCCAAACTCGCTTCAACTATCTGGGGCAACTGCTTGAGCCGATCGTCGGCCGTCCGGAGGTCGAGCAGGCTGGAGGGTCCGCAACAAGGTTGGCCAAAACAAGAATTCTTTTGGCCATCATAACCTTTCTGGTGGGCTACAAACTGGCTGATATGGTTCTGGGGATAACACCTCTGCAGAACCGGCTGGGATCGCTGGGCTATTACCTGCTGCTGGCCGGGCCGGGATTGCTGTGCAGTTGGGCCTACCAGAGGTTCATTCGTAATCCATACTTCCGGCAGGCAAATTCGTTCAGCGAATTACTGGGACTGCTGACCATGCGGGTGCGCACAGCAGCGCCGCTGGTAATCATTACACTGTGGTTGCTATACCTTCTGGTAGGAAAATTCGCGGCTGGGATATGCGTGGACTTTTTGGAAAACACCGTCTTCGGTGCATACATAAATCCCGGTCTGATGTATGTAGTCAAGTTGGGGGTATCCGAACAATCTCTTGTCTATAAGATTCTGTTCGATCCAGAGGCAGGATTAATCAGCGTGGGGTTGACCTACTCAGTGGCGATTGTGCTGCCTATCGTGGGGTTCTTTTTCCTGGCCTTCGGGTTATTGGAAGATTCAGGATACTTTCCGCGACTGGCCATGATGCTGGATAAGGTCTTTAAACGAATGGGGCTCAGCGGAAAAGCTGCCTTACCCATGGTGCTGGGACTGGGATGCGCTACCATGGCCACCCTGACCACGCGAGTATTGGAGACAAAAAAGCAGCGGACCATCGCTATCCTGTTGCTGGCCTTGGCGGTGCCGTGCTCGGCACAGTTGGGAGTGATTGCCGGGGTGCTGGGCAGGGTGTCCGGAGGAGCATTCGTCCTATACGTGGCCGTAATCGGGACGCAACTGCTGTTGGTAGGATATCTGGCAGCCAAAATCCTGCCCGGACCGGCGCCACAGTTGATCCTGGAGATTCCACCGTTTAGAGTTCCGCAACTGGGCAACGTCCTGACCAAAACCGGATATCGGCTAGTGTGGTTTCTCAAAGAAGCAGTGCCGCTGTTCCTGCTGGGGACACTGATCCTGTTTGTGTTGATGAGACTGGGAATACTGGCGCAATTGGAGCAGGCTGCTGCGCCCGTGGTTTCAGGAATGTTGGGCTTACCGGAAGATACCGCCAAGGGTTTTCTTATGGGTTTCCTTCGCCGTGATTACGCAGTAGTTTCAATCTTCAACACCTATCGCCAGCAGGCTATGGGACAGGACCAGATTTTGGTAGCCTTGGTGGTCATAACCTTGTTCGTGCCCTGTATTGCCAACTTCTTTGTAATGATCAAAGAAAAAGGAATCAAAATTGCTTTCCTGATGTTGGCCTTTATTGTTCCCTTTGCGGTGCTGGTGGGCACAGCCCTGCGAGGTGTATTAATTCTATACCGCAGTATATTCACGGGAGTGAACTGATGGAGCTGAGGGAACGACAGATCGAGGAGCTGTTGGAGAAGGCCTGGCTGAGTTGGGAAGACAACGGCGTATTGGCTGAGGAAGATTTTCTTCGGCGGTGCAATGCGGAGGAAACTCCTGAGCCGATAAAGGCTCTCGAGAATCTGGGTCTGCTCAAAAAAAGTGAGGGTCAATTGAAGTTCACGGCTGAGGGACGCCGCAGGGCTGAGTTGGTTATTCGACGGCATCGGTTGGCGGAGCGACTTCTGCGGGACGTGCTGCAAGTACACAGCCAATCTTTTGAGCCCAGTGCGTGTGAGTTTGAGCATTGCCTGGATAGCGAAGTGACCCAATCGGTGTGTACACTGCTGGGGCATCCGACTACGTGTCCACACGGCAAACCTATTCCACCGGGGCCGTGCTGCAAGGCGGCTGCAAAAGACGTTCAGCCGGTAGTGATGAGCCTGCGGGACCTGCCGGTGGGACAAGAAGCCCGGCTGGCCTATATCAGTAGTGCATCGCATAAACATTTGGACCAGCTTACATCCGCGGGTCTGCTGCCCGGAGTGAATATACACGTGCATCAGCGTAGCCCGGCCTTCGTGATCAACGTCGGACAGAGCTCGCTGGCCCTGGACGAACAGATTGTCTCCGGGATATACGTCCGCCCTCTGGGGACATTTCAGGAAAGAGAATACTATGGTAGAGGTCGTGGTGCTCGGCAGCGTCGTCGGCGTCGTGGTCTTTTTGGGACTGCGTAGCCTGATTGCCCAAGTCCGCAGAAAACACTGCGGCGGATCAGATCAGGACAACGGAAAAGGCTGTCCAGGTTGTACGCCATGCCCAAGCAGGGAATCGTGCCCGCTTGACAGCAGAAGAAGAGCCTGCTAGTAAGGTGCTCATGGAACTGAATCCGCCAGCCCTGGAAACATATATCGACCTGCTGAAACGAGCCTTGGCCGAGGATATCGGTGCGGGAGACGTAACCTCGTCGGCCCTGATCGACAAAGACTGCAGCAGCGTGGGTGTGATTCTGGCCAAACAGGAAGGGGTGGCGGCGGGACTGGTGGTACTAGAGCCGTTGTGCGGCCTAGCCTGTGAATCACTAAAAGTTCAGCTCAAGGCCAGCGACGGAGATTCTCTAGAGGCCGGCGAAGAAGTGGCTCGCATAAGCGGGGCGCGGCGGGAGATTCTGGCAGTGGAAAGGGTGGCCCTAAACTTTCTGGGGCATCTGAGCGGTATAGCGACACTAACCAACAGATTTGTCAAGGCGGTCAAAGACAGCTCGGCATTGATCTGCGATACCCGCAAGACAATACCCGGGTTACGAGTATTGGAAAAATACGCGGTGCGGGCCGGCGGTGGAACAAATCACCGGATGGGACTCTACGACTCGGCCTTGATAAAGGATAATCATCTTTTCTGCCTGAGCCAGAGCCGACAAGGACAAAGCACCTTCGAAGTTCTGGCACTACGGCTGAAAAAACTGCGCAGGCAACTGCCGGCAGGGGGATTCATCCAATTGGAGGTAGACGACCTGGGGCAATTCCAACAGGTTTTGAATATGCGTCTGGCAGTAGACATGGTGCTGCTGGACAACTTCTCCAACCAAGAACTTGCTAAGGCAGTGAAGATGCGCAACCAGGCAGGACTGGCTGGAAGACTGCTGCTGGAGGCATCGGGAAACATCAGGTTGGAAAACGTCGCCGGGGTAGCAAGCAGCGGGGTGGACAGGATATCGGTGGGGGCCCTGACGCACTCGGCAGCGGGGTTCGATTTCTCCATGGAGTTTAGGCAAAGGTGAAACTGCAATTGCTACGGCTGCTACAGAAACGACAACCCCAATGGGTGGTAATGGAGGGGCTGTGTCGGGAACTGGGATTTGAGGCCAAAGAAATCGCCAAGACGGTCGATGAATTGCAGGCTCAGGGGTTTGGGATCGAAGTATCCCCCATCTCAGGCTATCGCTACGTGATCGGCGAAGAACCATTGTGGGATGAACTACTGAAGGTGCAGGGTCTTAGGCATGGACGCCTGGGGCAAAAAATCAAAGTAGTACAAGAGTCCGGCAGCACAAATGATCTGGCCCGGGCAGCAGCGAACGACCGTGATAATGACGGGCTGGCCATATTCAGCGAGTTTCAAACTGCGGGCAGAGGGCGGCAAGGGGCGGGGTGGTTTTCGCCAGCAGGGGTGAATCTGCTTTTCAGCGTGCTGCTGTTCGATGAACATAAACATTTCGATCCGCACCTGGTTACGCTGGCGGCCGGAATAGCCCTGGCCCAGGCGGTCAAACAGAACGTTGGCGTCGATGGCAAACTCAAATGGCCCAACGATCTATTGCTGGATGGTCAAAAGGCCGGCGGAATTCTGGTAGAGATATTCGACTCGGCTGTCGTCGTGGGTATGGGTCTAAACTGCAATTGTCGTAGAGACGATTTGGCCGAGGCGGTCGGGGTGCCGGCGGTGAGCCTGCGAGAGATGGCTGGGCACATCATTGATCGACACAGTCTGGCCCGGTCGATATTAAAACATCTCGATGAGTGGCTGGAAATCTGTCTGGCTGACGGTCGGCAGCAGGTACGCGAAAAATACCTGGAGCTGTCCGATCTGTTGGGCAAAAGTGTCAATATCTCCTGCGACTCTCGACAGTATTGCGGGCGAGTGGTTGACCTGGACCCATTCAAGGGGATTCTGGTGCAATTAGATCGCGGGGGAGTTCGGCTGTTCACGCCGGCCAGTACCAGTCTGGTGGGATAGCCTGATCCGTAAAATGGCGTTTCAGGTGTGGGGCTGGACGTACTTGTGGAAGCTGTCTATCAGGCGCTTGGTTATGGGACCAGGCTTGCCTGTGCCGATAACCTTGTCGTCAATTTTAGTAACGGGGACAATCTCGGCGGCTGTGCCGGTAAGGAAGCACTCATCGGCGGCGTAGATATCCTCCTGCCGTAGTTGGCTTTCTTCCAATGCCAAACCCTGCTTGGCCGCCAACTCTATAACCACGTCCCGGGTAATTCCCTCCAGGATGCCCGCAGAAACCGGAGGGGTCAGAACTTTTCCTTCTTTGACGATGAAGATATTATCGCCGGTACACTCAGCCACGTATCCGTCACAACTGAGCATTAGGGCCTCGGAAACACCGGCTTTGTTAGCTTCTATCCTGGCCAATATATTGTTGAGGTAATTCAGCGATTTCACCTTGGGGTTGAGCGATTGTGCAGGAGTACGGACCGTTTTAGCGGTTATAATGCTCATCCCCTCGGTATACATTTGCTCGGGGTAGAGTGCGATTCTGTCCGTGATAATAAAAACCACAGGAGTTTTGGTCTTGCCTGGGTCCAGACCCAAATCGCCCGGACCTCGAGTAACCACTAAGCGAACGTAGGCATCCGATTGGCCGTTTGCCTCCATAGTTTCGTATATAGCTCGGCTGAGCTGCTCGGCGGTAAAAGGTATGACCAGGCTGATGGCCTGGGCTGAGGCATACAACCGCCTCAGATGCCGGTCGAGCTTGAAAACCCGACCTTGATAGGCCCGGATACCTTCGAAAACGCCATCACCATATAACAGGCCATGGTCGTAGACGCCTATCTTGGCATCCTCGGCCGGGAGAAGTTCACCATCCATCCATACCTTCAAGCTCATAACAAACCCTTATTTTAGGCACACGGACACAAAAAATCAAAATGATCCAGGTATTCTAAGCCCGGTGGGAATTATCGGCAATACTCTGGCGGCGAATTATCTCTTCGGTGAGGGCTTTATTAACGCTGCGCTGCTCGATGAGACCGACTAACCTATCATCGCCGGGTCCAGCCACGACCGGCAAATAGTCCAGCTTAAACTGCCGCATCCGCTCCAGGGCGTCTTGCAAAGGCACCTCAGGGGTGATTCTGTCCTGGGCGGGCTCCATAAGATCATAAGCCAATAGCCAGTCCTGGAAGTGACGAGTGGCAAAGGCCTCCTTCACCTCGGCAATAGTGATCATTCCAGTCAGCAGACCTTGGGCATTGACCACGGGATAACACGAACTGTCGCGTTCGCTGAAGGTCCGCAGAATCTGGCTGGCTGGGCAGCTCTCCGGCAGGATAGACGGTTCACGGTCCATGACATCGGCTACGGTGTAAGAGCGGATAAGGTCTTCTTCAGTGACGTCCAGGCCGATTTCGCCGGCTTTTTTCACTCCCAGCTTGACCATGGGCGGTCCCAGTATTTCCACCACGAAAGTAGTGGCAATGATGACCACTACGATAATCTCACCGGGCACGATGGAAGTACCGCGTATAGGTTCGGCGAATCGGTGGGTGGCAATAATGGCTAAACCCACGGCCACACCACCTTGACTAAACAAGCACAGGCCGAGATATTTCCGTACAGTAACGGCGGCCTTGGACCAAGTTGCTCCCAGGTAAGCCCCAGCTATTTTGCCGGCGGAGCGTGCGATCACATAAGTCCCAGCCAAGGCCCAAGTCCAGTTCACCAGACGATGCAGGCTCAACTGAGCACCGACCAGAACAAAAAACAGCACATAGATCGGCGGGGCAAAACCTTTTATCAACTCGAATGTTTCGCGGCTGCGGCGAGGCGCTAAGTTGGCGACGGTCAAACCCAAAATCATAGCTGAGAGAATTACATCAAACTTGATGGCTGTAGCCGAACCGACAGCCAACAGAATAAGTCCAACACTTATAGCTAAGATCAGGGCCTGCTCTCGACTGCGCTTGATGACAAAAGATAATATCCAGCCAGCCGCTGCTCCCAGGAGTATGGCTCCGCCGATCTCCTTCAGAGGTCCTAAAGTGATACTGCTTATCCAATGGCCGCCATTGCCGCTGATGATTCCGGCGATACTGCTGGCAAAGCCATAAAGCAGAAGGCTCAAGCCGTCATCCAAGGCTACGATAGCCAGTATAGCTGTAGTGAGCACTCCACGGCTCTTATACTCCCATAATACCGCCATCGTAGCGGCAGGAGCCGTGGCCGAGGCTATGGCCCCCAAAAGTAGCCCCAGCACTGCCGCGAGGGATGTACTACCCGTAGCCCAATAGCTCAGTCCAAAGGTAAGAAATCCAACTACAACAAAAGCCCCCAAACCCTCTGCAACCAGGATGGTCATAAGCTGCCAGCCGTGCTTCTTGAATACCTCCCAGCGGAGTTCACCACCAATCATAAAACCGATGATTCCCAAGGCCAAAAAGCTAAGTTCCTCCAATTGACCGACTGTTTCCCGTCTGATAATCCCCAGACCGTATTCGCCGACCAGGATGCCGATGGCTATGTAACCGACTACCTGCGGAATCCTCAGGCGTTTGAAGATCCGAGCCCCTATGGTTCCTCCGAAGATGGCCAAGCCAACCAGCAGCAGAAGATTGCCGTGATAAAGAGATGTCTGAGCTAAGATTTGAATGCTGTGTTCAAACACAATGTGTTATTGTTGAACCGAATTCGCTGGCGTTCGACGCCTGATTAGTTCTCGGTCCACTTTTTTAAGAATACGTGTCATATCCAATATGCCTACAGCCCGGTCGGACTCTTCATTGTCCACCACGGGCATCTGGTCCATTCTGTACCCCTTCATTCGCTCGAGCACTGCACTTAGAGGGGCGCCCTGGGTCGCTTTTTCAGTAATTGGTTCAAGCACATCGGAGGCCACCAGCCAAGCCCAAGAATACTTGTCCGACAGAGCAGTTTTTATGCCGGCCAAAGAGACCGTGCCCGCCAATTGACCTTGCGGATTTACCACCGGATAAATCAGAAAATCGTGAGTGGCAAAAAGCTTTACCATGTTGTTCATAGGCATATTAGCTGGCACTGGCTCAATATCCTTGTCCATAACATCAGCCACTTTCCAAGAGGCTATGATATCCTCTTCGGTGACGTTGCGTCCTAATTCGTCAGCCAGCTTGATAGACAGTTTGACCATGGGCGGGCCTATGAGCTGTGAAAGAAGTGTAGTTGCCGTAACCGTAAAAATAATGGTATCGCCCAGGGAGAGGTCTCCCAAAACCTGGATAGTGGACAAATGCTGGCTAGCCACGATGGAAAGCCCCACAGCCACGCCACCTTGAGCAAACAGGCCCAGCCCCAGGTATCGGCGGACGTTTTTTTCACTGCCTGTGCTGGCGGCACCCAGCCAAGCGCCGGCCATTTTGCCCAGCGTTCGGCCTGAAATGTATAGTACGACCACGACCCAAAGCCAGCCGGGCATATGTGCCAATCCTAACCTGGCACCAACTAGCACAAAGAATAGAACATAAATAGGTGTGGAGAAACCTCTAAGAACCTTGAATAACTCACGGCTGCGGTTCGGGGCGATATTGACCAGGGTAAAGCCCAGTGCCAGGCTGGCCAAAATGACGTCCATGTCAAAAAAGAGTACGATGCCGATCAGCGTCATGATCAAGCCGACACCGACAGCCAAACTTTTTTCCGGCTCATACAGCCATCGCAGCAAGAAACGCAACAGCAGTGCAATAGCAAAACCCAGAGCCACCGCTCCCAACAACTCCACACAAACCAGTCCCAGTTCGTGCCAGATAGAGCCGGTCTGGATGGTGAGTATCTCCGCCGCCCCTTTTCCCAAGCCGTACAAGGTCATCGCCAAAGCATCGTCCATAGCCACAATAGCCGTGATAGAAGTTGTCAGAACACCCCTGGCTCGGTATTCCCACAGAACGTCAATGGTAGAAGCCGGGTCGGTGGCGGAAGCTATAGCTCCCAGCACCAAGCCGACGGCCACAGACATAAGGACATCGTGCACCACTAGGTACATGGCCAACGAGCAGAAGAGAGTCACTAAGATAAAGGCGCCCAAGCCTTCGCCGAATAGGATGGCCAAAAACTGCCGGGCGTATTTTTTTAAGGTATCTATCCGAATTTCGCCCCCCACCAGAAAGCCGATAATACCCAGGGCAAATTGGTTGAACGGCTGGAGTAGTACGACCTGAGCGGGCTTGATCAGGTTTAAGGCGTTTTCGCCCATTAAAATGCCAATAGCGATATAGCCGACAACCTGGGGTATCTTCAGCTGTTTGAAAATCCTAGCCCCTACCGTCCCGCCAAAAATAGCCAAGCCCATCAGCAGTAACAGTATATTACCTTGTTCAATGGATGTTTGAGCCAAAGCCAAGTTGTAATTACCAAACATAATAGTCGGTCTCAAATGGATACCTGTCGTAGTTTCAATAACGGTCTGGATTTTCGCACTTTTACACTAAGCTGTCCATGCAAATCCAGCGGCAATTTGTGGGCTAAAAGACCCCCAGGGTAAACCTGGGGGCTAAACAAATTGCTCATTGATCGGAGATTGAAGTGGGAATATCATTTCGGCATGGCCAAGATGCTCGGCTATATGATTACTTGGACAACATACGGTACCTGGTTGCCAGGTGATGACCGCGGCTATGTTACCCACGGTAAGATTCTGGGTAGAAACGAAGGTTTGCGACAAACCAATATGAGAAGATTGAAAAGTAGGATTGTAAACTTATCCCAGCAGGAACAGGAGGTCGTTCGAAGAGCTATACTCAGTCGGGCGGAAAGTCTAAGGCAAAAGATATATGCAATTGTGGTACGTTCAAATCACGTGCATATAGTAGCTCAACGCATCTCAAAATCAATAGAAATGGTGGTCAGCTATTATAAGAATTCAGCTCGGCTGGCGCTGCGAGCGAACGGATTTACTGACCGGCTCTGGACAAGGGGTTTTGACAAACGGTTTTGTTATGAGCACTCCCAGTTGAAAGGCAGAATCGAGTATCTGCAAGGACATCCAGAGTAATATCGTTTAGCCCCCAGGTTTAACCTGGGGGCCATATCCGTGAAATTAGTGTAAATCCTGCGCAAATGAGGGGCAAACTCCAAGTGCGCCAAGGAAAAGGCCGAGTCCTTAGAGGGAATCGGCCTTTGTACAGATGCCGGCAATCACCTACTCTCGCCCGTAAGGACTACCATCGGCCGTCAGGGCTTAACTTCGCAGTTCGGAATGGGATGCGGTGTTTCCCCTAACGTATGGTCACCGGCAAAATCGTGGACCCACATTTAGCGGGCCGTTTTATTCAAATAAACTGCTGAATAGGAGCAAATCAAGAAATTGACCAACAGGGCAAAATAGATGTGGTCAAGCACTTGTCCGTTAGTACTGGTTAGCACACGTATCTCTACGCTTACACATCCAGCCTATCAACCTGGTAGTCTACCAGGGGACTCTCGCTCAACCCCGAAGGGGAGCCGGCAGACCTAATCTCGAGGGAGGCTTCCCACTTAGATGCTTTCAGCGGTTATCCTTTCCCGGCGTAGCTACCCAGCAGTGCCCTTGGCAGGACAACTGGTACACCAGAGGCCAGTCCCACCCAGTCCTCTCGTACTAGGGTGAAATCCTCTCAAGTCTGCAACGCCCACGACAGATAGGGACCGACCTGGCTCACGCCGGTCTGAACCCAGCTCGCGTACCACTTTAATTGGCGAACAGCCAAACCCTTGGGACCGCCTTCAGCCCCAGGATGTGATGAGCCGACATCGAGGTGCCAAACCGCCTCGCCGCTATGGACGCTCGGAGGCGATCAGCCTATCCCCGGAGTACCTTTTATCTGTTGATCAATGGCCCTTCCACACGGGACCACTGGGTCACTAGGTCCTGGTTTCCCATCTGCTCGATACATATATCTCGCAGTTAAGCACCCTTATACCCTTGCGCTCTACGTGCGATTGCCAACCGCACTGAGGGTGCCTTTGAACTCCTCCGTTACCCTTTAGGAGGAGACCGCCCCAGTCAAACTGCCCACCTAACACTGTCCCACACCCGGATTCACGGGCTGTGGTTAGGACGGCTGAGGCAGAAGGGTGGTATTTCAAGGATGGCTCCACCCCGGCCGAAACCGGGACTTCATCGCCTCCCACCTATCCTACGCATCTGACACAAACATCCAATATCAGGCTACAGTAAAGGTTCACGGGGTCTTTCCGTCTTGTCGCGGGTAAGTGGTATCTTCACCACTACTTCAATTTCACCGAGTCTCTGGTTGAGACAGTGCTCCAGTCGTTACGCCATTCATGCACGTCGGAACTTACCCGACAAGGAACTTCGCTACCTTAGGACCGTCATAGTTACGGCCGCCGTTAACCGGGGCTTCGGTCGAAAGCTTCTCAGGATTACTCCCAATGACCTCCTTCCTTAACCTTCCGGCACCGAGCAGGCGTCAGTCTCTATACGTCGTCTGTAGGACTTAGCAGAGACCTGTGTTTTTGATAAACAGTCGCCAGAGCCACTTCACTGCGCCCTCCATCCGACCAAAATGTGAACATAAAGATCAGGTGGGAGGGACCCCTTATCGCGAACTTACGGGGTCAATTTGCCTAGTTCCTTAACCAGAGTTCTCTCGAGCGCCTGAGGATATGCTCCTCGCCTACCTGTGTCAGTTTTAGTACGGATGTGCACCCAAGTCCTTACGAGGTTTTTCTCGGTCGAGAGGCCAGCCACTTCGGCAACGTAAATCGGCCTCGAGCTGACGGATCACCTGATGATTGGCGGATTTACCTACCAATCAGCGACCCGTCCCCAACGCACACGTCCAATCGTGCGCTGGCCTTTCCCTCGACGTCACCCCTTAAGTACAAACCCGGGGCGCACAGTGCAGGAATATTAACCTGCTGTCCATCGTCTACGCCTTTCAGCCTCAACTTAGGGTCCGACTAACCCTGGGCGGATTTACCTTCCCCAGGAAACCTTAGGCTTACGGCGGGCAGGATTCTCACCTGCCTTATCGTTACTCATACCGGCATATTCACTTGCACACGCTCCACCGCTCCTTACGGTACGACTTCAACGCTGTGTGCAACGCTCGGCTACCACTTCCACAATTAAGTGGAAATCCGCGGCTTCGGTGACGTGCTTAGTCCCGTTCATTATAGGCGCCAAACTGCTCGACCAGTAAGCTATTACGCACTTTTTAAATGGTGGCTGCTTCTAAGCCAACATCCTGGCTGTCTTGGCAATTCAACTTCCTTACGCACTTAGCACATCTTGGGGACCTTAGCCGACGGTCTGGGTTGTTTCCCTTTTGACCACGGAGGTTATTCCTCGTAGTCTGACTCCCGGGGTAGTCGTTATGGTATTCGGAGTTTGATTGAAGGAGGTAGTCGGGTAGACCCCTCATTTCATTCAGTAGCTCTACCCCCATAACGTAGTGTCCCGAGGCTAGCCCAAGAGCTATTTCGCCGAGAACCAGATATCTCCGAGTTTGATTAGACTTTTACTCCTCCCCACAGCTCATGCCAAAACTTTTCAACGTTTACGGCTTCGGTCCTCCAAGGATGATTAGATCCTTTTCAACCTGGCCATGGGTAGATCACTCGGTTTCGGGTCTACCACCTGCGACTAAAACGCCCTATTCAGACTCGCTTTCGCTACGGCTTCCCTGCGTAACAGGTTAGCCTAGCCGCAAACGGTAACTCGCCGGTCCATTATGCAAAAGGTACGCCGTCACCCGTTATCAGCCCCGAAGGACTGATCATAGGGCTCCGACTGCTTGTAAGTATATGGTTTCAGGTTCGTTAACTCCCCTAATAGGGGTTCTTTTCATCATTCGCTCGCGCTACTTGTACACTATCGGTCGTCAAGGAATACTTAGCCTTGGAGGGTGGGCCCCCCAGCTTCACACGGAGTTCCACGAGATCCGTGCTACTCTGGAATAGCAGGCATAACGGAGGGCTCCCAGTACCGCCTACAGGACTTTCACCCTCTACGGTGGGCCTTTCCAGGACCCTTCGGCTACCGGTGCCTTTGTAACTCCTACCTACAATCCACAACCCCCAGCACCTATTTTAATCAAGCAACATGCTATTGCATATGCGATCCAACAATTGCCTACGTGCACGACCGTCATGTTTCAGACGATATTCACGTCTTGTTGCATCCGCCTTCACTAGGTAAGCCTCATAGTAAACCAGTTCCCATCTGCCTTTACGAGCCATTTTCGCGCCTGTGCCGCTTTTGTGCCGCTCAACGCGCTGTCGCAGATCCGAACTATAGCCTATATAATTCTCACCAGTTTCTTTTTCCAGCAAAACATACACATAGTACATTGCATGTCCCTTAACTAAAATAGGTGCTGGGTTTGGGCTATCTCCGATTTCGCTCGCCGCTACTGACGGAGTCTCGGTTGATTTCCTTTCCTACAGGTACTTAGATGTCTCAGTTCCCTGCGTAGTCTCCACACGACCTATGAATTCAGCCGTGGGTGACGCCATCCGCCCGAAGACGGTGACGCCGGGTTGCCCCATTCGGAAATCCCCGGATCAATGTTCGTTTGACAACTCCCCGGGGCTTATCGCAGCCTACCACGTCCTTCATCGATTCTTGACGCCTAGACATCCACCATATACTCTTAGGAGCTTGACCACAACTATTTCACCCTGTCAGCAGGGATTCAAAAGTCGGTCAAATTCCTCTCAAAACGCTCCAAAGTTGCGAGGACACCATAAGATTGAACATACAGTGCGACCGCAACCTTTTGGTGAGGGCTAATCGGAATGATTAGCCACACCACTTATCCAGCAGTTTAATTGTCAAAGAGCAATAACGACTAAGGACTATCTCCTTAGCCGACCGGAATACACCGGAAATATTATTAACTACATTACCAGTCCAGCCGCCGCTGATTCCGTCGAAGCTCACTTGAGCGATTATATCGATCAAAATGGAGCCGAGCGGACTCGAACCGCCGACATCTAGCTTGCAAAGCTAGCGCTCTCCCAGCTGAGCTACGGCCCCGGTGTCCTTCCCAAGGCCTTTTTGCCCAAAGTCGGCAATCCAAGGCCCTAATACCGAGTATCCTTAGCTATAATGGGCCCGGATAGACTCGAACTATCGACCTCGTCCTTATCAGGGACGCGCTCTAACCAGCTGAGCTACGAGCCCTCCAGACTCAGTTGTATCTGGTAGCACCAGCACCTGGCTTGTAGTTGGGTTTTTAGAGACCGGCTGGTTTCTAAAAAACCCCGAACAGTTGACCGCCGCCGAGCCAATAAAGGCTCGGACAGCGAGAATGAGTTGACTTTACCAGCTTTTGGCTGGTCCTAGGCATCCCTAGAAAGGAGGTGATCCAGCCGCAGGTTCCCCTACGGCTACCTTGTTACGACTTAGTCCCGGTCACCAAGCTTACCGTCGGCCCGATCGAATTATCGGGACTTCAGGTACTCCCGGCTTCCATGACTTGACGGGCGGTGTGTACAAGGCTCAGGAACATATTCACCGCAGCGTAGCTGATCTGCGATTACTAGCGATTCCAACTTCATGCAGGCGAATTGCAGCCTGCAATCCGAACTGGGGCTGGCGTTTTCCGATTTGCTCCACCTCGCGGTATCGCGTCGGTTTGTACCAGCCATTGTAGCACGTGTGCAGCCCTGGGCATAAAGGCCATGAGGACTTGACGTCATCCCCACCTTCCTCCGGTTTAACACCGGCAGTCTCTTTAGAGTCCCCGGCATGACCCGATGGTAACTAAAGACAAGGGTTTCGCTCGTTATAGGACTTAACCCAACACTTCACAGCACGAGCTGACGACAGCCATGCAGCACCTGTGGAAGTTTCACCCGAAGGCAGCTTACTTGGCTTTCACCAAGGGCATCCAACCATGTCAAACCCAGGATAAGGTTCTTCGCGTTGCCTCGAATTGAGCCACATGCTCCACCGCTTGTGTGAGCCCCCGTCAATTCCTTTGAGTTTTAGCCTTGCGACCGTACTCCCCAGGCGGGGCACTAATCACTTTTGCTTCGGCCCAGATGAGGTCAAACTCACCCGAACCTAGTGCCCATCGTTTACGGCGTGGACTACCGGGGTATCTAATCCCGTTCGCTCCCCACGCTTTCGCACCTCAGCGTCAGCATGCACCCAGCGACCCGTTTTCACCACTGGCGTTCCTCTAGATATCTACGCATTTCACCGCTCCACCTAGAGTTCCAGTCGCCCCTGTGCAGCTCAAGTCAACCAGTTCATCCGGCAATTCCTCAGTTGAGCTGAGGGATTTCACCAAATGCTTGGCAAACCGCCTACGTGCTCTTTAAGCCCAGTGATTCCGAACAACGCTCGCCACCTTCGTATTACCGCGGCTGCTGGCACGAAGTTAGCCGTGGCTTCCTCTGGGATAGGTCAACGCCCCGCCATATTAAAGCGGATTGCTTCCGTAGCCCTGACAGTGGTTTACATCCCGAAAGACTTCATCCCACACGCGGCGTCGCTCCGTCAGGCTTTCGCCCATTGCGGAAGATTCGTTACTGCAGCCCCCCGTGGGGGTCTGGGCAGTGTCTCAGTCCCAATGTGCCGGGCCAGCCTCTCAGCCCCGGTACCCGTCGTAGCCTTGGTAGGCTCTTACCCTACCAACAAGCTGATGGGACATGGGCCGCTCCAAGGCCAGTAGGTCCCGCACCTAAATCTCTCTTAAGCCCATCGGTACACAATGGACAAACTCAAAAAGAGATTTAGGTGCGGGATCCCCACCCTTTGATCAACAGCACCTCAGTGCCATTGGCCACATCCGGTATTACCAGCCCTTTCGGAAATCTGCCGAAGCAGATGCTGCTATCCCGGTGCCTAGGGTACGTTACCCATGCATTACTCACCCTTTCGCCACTAAACTGTCGTTAGTTACCCAAAAACAGTTCCGTGCGACTTGCATGTCTCAGCCACGCCGCCAGCGTTCGTTCTGAGCCAGGATCAAACTCTTCGATTGATATATCGATCATTCGCCCGAAAATAAATTTCCGGTCGAATTCGATCAAAAAAAAGGCTCAAACATTTACATCGTCACGAGAATGTTTGAGTATTGCACCCCTTACGGGGCACACACCATATTCATACTGTAGACCGACCGTGACGTCGGCGAACAGTATCACACTCTCGTGGCGGCCAACTGTTAGGATGTAAAAGAACAATTCAAACGGCTAAACCTTCATCCGGTTTACCGAGAACGAAGCATTGTAGAGGCTTTAGCAAAGGTGTCAACAACAAAAATCGACTCTTTTTTCCGAAATCATGACCTTGGCCAAAGAAAGTAACCACTTTCTCAGCCTCAAAAACGGCGATGGAGTCAATTTTTGTTAGGTTTTCTTGCTGACATGGCCCATTTCACAGTTGAGCCAGCCAACAGGTCAATCGCACCCACACCCACAGGCGTTGCAGCACGCCCTCAGGGGCGATCCCACGAAATGTACTAACAGTGCCAGTGCTGCTAAAGTCCTTAACCGTTATTAATGATAGCCGTTGGAGCATTATCTGTCAAGGGGATGAAAAATTATTTTTATCAAAACAGACCGCTATGTATAAGTAGCTGTTCGTGCTGTAGTTATGCGTTGCGATGGGCCGCGGCAGACTTTAACGGAGGCCCAATTGCCGGGCTAAGAGGTTAATCGCCAAAATCCGTTTTCGCGGCTGGCTGTGGCCGCTAAGGATACAAAGCTCATTGGGACGCAAATTGAACCGCTTGGCCAGCACCTTCAGCAGGGCCTTATTGGCGGAACCCTTCTCGGCTGGGCTGGAAACAGCTACCTTGAGTGATTGGCCCAATACACCCACTACGCGGTCACGACTGGAGCCGGGAACAACTTTAACGGTGAAAGTACATCCGTCAGGCGTGTCAGTAATCTCAAGAGCAGAAAAATCAGCGGGCATGATCGGTGCCTAGACCTCAAAGCAAACAAAGCCGGCGGGGGGAATCGAACCCTCAACCCCAGCTTTACGAAAGCTGTGCTCTACCGTTGAGCTACGCCGGCAAATAGAACCATCCGGGCTGTTCCGTAACATGCTAGCAAATCAACCTGAGCTCTACAAGGGATAGATTAGGACATTAGAAGAAACGGAAAGAGCTCACCACGAAGGGAATTTGAAATTCGAGAATCGAGAATAGAAAGTGGAGATTGCCACGGCCCCTACGGGGCTTCGCAATGACGGAAAGACGGGGATGGCGGCTAGCCGAGGGAAGTGATCTTGTCTCTACAGACTTGTTCGATAATCTCGTGCAGCTTGCGGACGCAGGCGGCTAACTGCTCGAGCTGCTCTTTGGTAATCGTGTACTTCGGGTCGTAACGGGCACCAATATAAGCATAATCCAGAAGCTCAAAAAGCTCCTGCTCTTTGAGAGTATCCTTGGGAAAGACATCATATAAATCCGGAGCCTGCCGAACGGCTCGCTTATCCAAGGCGTCGAGATAATGCTCGTCAGGACAGTAATGGGTAAAGACCAAAAGCAAAGCCTTGTAGGCATGTTCAGTGGCCTGGTTAAGATTGAAGGCAGCAATTTTGCACCAGCCCTTTTCTAGGGCAGTCTCAAACAGACTGTAAAACTGCTTGGCACTGGTTAACCAGTGGTCAAAATAAGTTTGGGCGATTTGCTTTCTTTCCCCGTCCAGAAGTGCTACTCGTACCTGCTGGGGAAAGTTGAAAGCTTCCGAATGATAGAGGGCAATGCCTTCTTTGCGGATATCGCTGAAGAAGTATTGGCCCTCTCGCAGCTTTTTGATGAACTTGATGTCATGGGCGATGAGCCGAACGTGGGTTGAAAGGTTCAAGCCGGCAAATTCGTTCTGCAGACCCTGCAGGACCGCAGTATTCTCGGCGGTGACCTGGTATTGGGTGATAACCAGGATGTCGTAATCGCTCTTCTTCTCGATGGTCAATCGGCCGTGGCCCTGTTGGTGAGGACCGTCCACCCAATCGCCGCGGGCGTAGGAACCATAGAGGATAATCATCCCCGTTTCCATGCGTTTGCGGATTAGCTCGGTAATGAGCGTTAGATCGTCCTACTTTTCCGGCGGTAGATGGGCAAGGGATTCTTTCATCGGGTGAGTATTATGGCTAAATACATCCTAGTCGTAAAGAGAATAAAGACTGGATTCCGCATCAAGTGCGGAATGACACAAAGGTATAGATAACAGGGGGCTTTCATCGGGCCTGAAGTTCGGGTAAGCTACGGCTGAAAAATGATATGGCACATAATCCAAGCAAAATACTGGCTATCGAGACCTCCAGCAGGGCAGGGTCCATCGGGCTGGCTCAGGGCGATGAGCTGCTGGGAGTAGAGAGATTTGAGCGAAGTCCACGGCATGTGGCGGAATTACTGCCGGCTATCAACAGGGAGACGCAAAAACTGGGCTGGAAGGCAAATGATCTGGACGAGGTATACGTCTCGGCTGGGCCGGGATCGTTCACCGGACTGCGGATCGGTATAACGGTGGCCAAAACGTTGGCCCAGGCCTGCGGGGTGCGGATCGTGGCTGTGCCGTCGATTGAGGTAATCGCGGCTAACGCACCGCCGACTGCGGTCAATGTGGGCGTGGTGCTGGACGCCAAACGCAAACAAGTCTTTGCCGGTCGCTTTGTGCGAGAAAACGGTAGGCTGATAAATACACTGGAAGCCTGCTTGATTGATCCAAGGCAGTTCGTGAACGAAAGCCCCAGACCCTTGCTGCTGATCGGAGAAGGAATAAAATATCACCAGGAGGCCCTAACGGCTGAAGGGGTAAATATCGGGGATGAATCACTGGCTTGGCCGAGGGCGGAAATGATGCACAGGATTGGTCAGGCCATGGCCGACAAGGGTGAGTTTGCTGATCCATCGACCTTGGCGCCAATCTATCTGCGCCGGCCGGAAGCTGAAGAGCTATGGATTAAACGGCACGGAACATAATTTATTTAAACATCCGGAAAGGACACCGATGGAAAAAACGCCGAACAAGAAGACAGAAATTATCCTATACGCTGACGGTGCCTGCTCAGGTAATCCCGGACCGGGCGGCTGGGCAGTGATACTCAAACACCTCAGCAGCGCCAAAACTCGTGAGTTCTCAGGCTGTGAAAAACAAACCACAAATAATCGCATGGAATTGACGGCTGTGATCCGTGGCCTGGAAGCTATCAGAAAGCGGAGCAAAGTTACCGTGGTTACCGATTCGCAATACCTGGTCAAGGGCATGACCGAGTGGATAGACAACTGGATAGCGAAAAACTGGAGAACAGCCAACAAGAAACCAGTTAAAAATGTCGATCTGTGGCAAAGGCTGCTGGAGCTTAGCGGGAAACATGATGTATCCTGGCAGTGGATTGAAGGCCATGCCGGGCATCCGGAAAACGAGCGGTGCGACCAATTGGCTGTACGTGCGACAGCGGAGATATAAACAGGCTTGAGGCCTGAAGTAGCTATAGTTTATAATCACTTGAGTAGAAGAGAAGGGGCGAGGCACATCAAATGAACCTGCCAACCAAGATTACCTTCACGCGGATAGCCGGTAGTCCGTTGTTCATCGTCTTTTTCTACCTTGGCTGGCGGGTCAATCGATGGTTCCTGCTCGTGGGGTTGCTGCTGGCAATAGCATTCGAAATAACCGACCTGATCGACGGACTGCTGGCCCGGCGTTGGGGACAAGTTACGGACCTGGGAAAAATACTAGACCCCTTTGCCGACTGCATTAGCCGATTCAGCATCTTCCTGTGCTTTATGTGGGCCGGCTATGCCCATATCTTTATGGTGGCCCTGATTTTCTACCGGGATATTATCGTGGCCAACATACGCATAGTAGCCGCGATGCGGGGACTGGTAATTCAAGCACGGACCAGCGGCAAGATCAAGGCCGGTGTCCAGGCGGCTGTAATAATAGCGGTCATGATAGGAATAAACATCTTCGGCAGGGAGAATCAAGCCTTCACGAACGTCTCCCTTTGGCTAATGGCAGCGCTAACGGCTGTGACCGTCTGGAGCGGAGTAGATTATCTGTTGGGATACCTACGAGTGGCTCGACCGGAAAAATAACAATTGAGATAACACGGTATTCTCATGGAGGAATGCAAATGAACATGGCCATACTGCTGGGACAAATATCAGCACAAACGGAAAACGTCCTTAGCGAAAAAGAGATGATCCAGCAGATTCACCAAGCTGTGCAGGGGGCACCGGCAGGTGGGTTGCGCTGGGTGTTGATTCTTAGTGTTGTCAGTCTGGTAGGAATACTCTGGCTGGTGCACCGTCAACACAGGCTGGCCCGCAACCAGGTAAAAATAGCGACTATGCTGGAAGACTTGTCCAAACGATGCGACGAGTAGGATTACAGGTCTCTGGTCGGGGAATCCGGATCGATAACACTGAAATCGTTGGACTGGAAATGACCGGTCTGCTCATCATAGGTCCAGCCGCCGCTACCGTCTTGCGTGGGACTGATGCGCCTGGAGCCATCCAGGGGATTGACCGGAATCTGGAGCAAGTAAGGACCGCAGGACCCGCGGGTAGATAAATTGCCGTTGGGCCGACTTCGGCCGAGCATCTGCTTGTTCCACTCAGCAAAAGGCGGAAAAGAGCCGTCGTGCTGAATCATATAGTACTGCAACTGAGTGCGAATCGTCTGCAAAGTGGCCGAGAGAGCTGCCAAATCGGGGTCGGCAGAGGCTTGGCCAAACTGAGGGACCACCAGAGCGGCCAAAGTAGCCAGGATTATTACCACAATGAGAATTTCTACGAATGTGAAACCGGTGTTTCTAGCGTCAAGTGTCTTCATCATATCTCTCCGGCACAACAGCACTGAGCCAAGTACATAGACCAACCGTCAACATCAAGGATATCGGTGCTATTAGGGCGGCTCTTGAAGAGAAAGGCAGAGGGAATGGCCCATTCGATCAGGCCCGATAATCAACTCGGGTGTAGCTCAGTTAGCTCTTTGGTTTGGCGGCTCGGATGCTCTGGACCCAATGGAGGGCCTTTACGCCGGTGCCGTCGGCAATCTGATGGCGGCAACTGAAACCGCAGGCCACTACGGCAGCACCATCAGGACGATTACAAACGGCAGGGAAAAGACGCTCCCGGCCGATCTGCATGGACATGTCGTAATGCTCCCGTTCATAGCCGAAGGTGCCAGCCATGCCGCAGCAGCCGGAGTCGATCTCGCTGACAGATATGCCCGGCACACGGTCAAGCAGATTCTTCATGGCCGTGGTGCCAAAAAGTGATTTTTGATGGCAATGGCCGTGAATGAGAATCTTGTTGAACGGGGAGGTGAACTCGCAGTCGAGAGTGCCCTGCTGAACCTCGCGGGCCAGAAACTCGTCAATCATCATGACGTTGGCCTTTATGCGCTGGCCGAGCTGCTCATCATCAATCAGATCGGGTAGATCATCAGTCAGGGCAGAACAGCAACCTGGCTCACAGACGACTATCTTCAGGCCCTGTTGGATGTAGACATCGAGATTACGGAGGGTTTCTTCGCCGGCTACCTTGGCCTTGCGCAAAAAACCGTGGGAGATGCGCGGTCGCTGGCAGCAGCCAGCCTGGGCCAAGATCACCTCGTAGCCGCAGGATTCCAGCAACTCGACGGCTGATATGCCAACCTCAGTCTGGTGGTATTTCAAATAGGTGTCGTCAAAGAGAACAACCTTCTTACGTAGTTGTCCATTCGGTTTGGCGTGCCTTCTGAACCACTTTTCGAAAGGTACACGGGCGTAACTTGGGGCTGTACGTCTGCTGTCGAAGCCGACAATCTTCTCAAGAACTTTACGGAATAACCAAGTGGACTGAAACCAATTTACCAGCGGGGCTTTCCAGCCGGCAACCATGGCGGCCATGCCGGGCGAATTGGCGATCATCCGTTCCCGCAAAGGCAGACCGTGAGCGTCGTGGTACTTCTGCAGAAACTCACTTTTGAGCCAGGTAAGGTCAACATTGCTGGGACACTCTGATTTACAGCTCTTGCAGGAGAGGCATAAATCCAAGACCCGAAAGAGCCCGGAGCTGGTCATAGCGTCGGGGCCGAGCTTTCCGCTGATGGCCAGGCGCAGGGCATTGGCCCGGCCGCGAGTGGAGTCCTGCTCGTTTCGGGTAAGGCGGTAACTCGGGCACATCGTACCTGCGAGCCGTTGCAGGCAGGCCCCGTCGCCGCTGCACATTTCTATCGCGGCGGCAAAACCGCCGTCCTGGCGGTAATGGTACTCAGTGGGTTCCGGGAGAATCTCATAGGTAGTGCCATAACGCAGGTGCCGGTCCATGGGGTCCGGATCAACAATAACGCCGGGGTTCATAAGGCCAGCGGGGTCGAATAATTTCTTAACCTCTCTCAAAGCATTATAGACCTGAGGGCCAAAGTAGCGCTGCAAAAAAGGACTACGTACGCGGCCGTCACCATGTTCGCCGCTCCAGGCTCCGCCGTACTTACAGACCAAGCCAAAGGCAAACTCAGCAATAGCCTTCATGTTGTCAATGTCCTGCTGCTGCTTAAGATTGAGGACCGGCCGGACATGTATGGTGCCCACACTGGCGTGGGCATACATGGCTACGGGAACGTTGCGAGCCTTGCAGAACTTCCGTATTTGGTCAACGTACTCCGGCAGGACTTGAACGGGTACACAGGAGTCCTCAATAAAAGCCAGCGGCTTACGGTCGCCCTTCATGCCCAACATCAGCCCCAGGCCATTTTTGCGGACGGCCCAGACGTTGGCCTGCTCGGTGGGTTCAGTGATTGTCGGCCAGGCGTAGCCCAGCTTCTGGCCCTGGAGGTCGGCACCCAAGGCGTCGGCCTTCTGCTTGGCCTGGGCGGGAGTATCGCCGAAAAACTCCACCACCAGAACTGCCTGGGGATCGCCCTGGATAAAACCACACATGGGAGCAATGTTGAGATTCTTGCGGGCCAGCGAAATGATGTCCCAATCTATAATCTCCACCGCCGAGGGACTGTGTTTGAGAATCGGGACTACCGTGCCAATAGCCTCCAGGAGTTCGGCAAAGTGCGCAATGCACAAAGCTCTGTGTTTGGGCAACGGTTCAAGATTCAATTTGGCTTCGAGGAATACGCCGAGCGTCCCCTCGCTACCGGTCATCAACCGAGCAAGATTCCAGCGGTCGGTGCCAACAAAGGCATCGAGGTTGTAGCCTTGGACACGGCGCATGACCTTGGGGAATTTTTTAATGATCTCCTCGCGGTTGGCCTGGATAATGTTTTTGAAACCGCTGAGTATCTCAGCCTCGCGGGTGTTTCCGTTACCGGCTTGGGCCTGACGATCATACTCTTGGGCGGAAGTTTCGCCTGAATCCAAGATCGTGCCGTCGGATAGCACAACCTTCAAGGTCAATACATGGTCGAGAGTTATACCGTAAACAATACTCCTGGTGCCGGAAGAGTTATTGCCGATCATTCCGCCAATGGTGGCCCGACTGGAAGTGGCGGGATCGGGCGCGAAGTGCAATCCATGTGGGGCCAGGGTGGCATTGAGTTCATCAAGAACGATGCCCGGCTGAACGCGAACCCATTTCTGCTCGGTGTTCAACTCGAGAATCTTATTCATGTACTTGGTGAAATCGATGATCATTGAGCTACCGACGCATTGGCCATTCAGACTGGTGGCTGAACCGCGAGGCAGGATGCCGACCTTGTGCCGGGCGGCGACCTCAACAGCGGCACGGACGTCGGCCTCATCACGGGGCACTACCAGGGCCAGCGGGGTAATCTGGTAGATGCTGGCGTCGGTGGCGTAAAGGCCCAAAGTGACCGGATCAAAAGAGACTTCACCCCTGACGCGCTTGCGGAGGTCTTGTTCGAATTCGCTCAATGTCATTTTTTCTGCCATCTTTCGCAGACCCATCCTTATTTCATTATCTTCCGCAAGGCGGCTAAAAGCATATTCACATGGTTCTCGGTACAACTACATCCCATCAGGCCGATTCGCCAAACCTTGCCGGCAAAGTCGCCCAGTCCGCCGCCTACCTCAATGTTATATTCATTGAGCAGACGACTACGGGCCGCAACGTCGTCAAGGCCGGCAGGAAGCTTGACCGCATTGAGCATGGGCAGGCGATACTCGGGGGCAACGATAAACTCAAAGCCCAACTCCTCGAGGCCATCGCGGAGAAGTTCGTGGGTTCGCTGGTGGCGGGCAAAACGAGCTTCAAGGCCCTCCTCGAAAACAAGCCTAAGGGCTTCGTACAAGGCATAGACCATGGTAATGGGGGCAGTATGGTGGTAGGCACGCTTGGCACCGGACCAGTAGTTTCTGACCATGCTCAGGTCCAGATACCAACTCTGCGGCTTGGTCTTCCTGTTCTCCATGGCCTGGACGGCTCGGGGACTAAAAGAAACGGGAGAAAGTCCTGGCGGAGCGCTGATACATTTCTGAGTGCCACTATAAACAGCGTCTATACCCCAATCGTCGACACGGACATCGGTGCCGCCCAGGGAGGTTACGGTATCGACCAGTAAAAGTGAGCCGGCCTTGTGGACAATCTTGCTGATCTCAGCCAAGGGTTGGAGTACGCCGGTGGAGGTCTCGGCGTGGACGATGGCTACAATCTTGGGACTGCACGTTTCCAGGGCCTGCTTTACTTGGCCTGGGTCAATGGGGGTTCCCCAGGGGGCATCGACACGAATGAGCTTGGCGCCGCAACGCTCGACGATGTCGGACATGCGATTTCCAAAGACGCCGCTGACACATACCAGGGCCTCGTCGTCGGGTTCGAGCAGATTGACCAGGCAGGTCTCCATGCCGGCACTGCCGGTGGCAGAGACGGCAAAGGTCAGATCGTTCTCGGTGCGAAACAATCGGCGCAACATATCCTTGAGGCCATCCATGATCTGGATGAACTGCGGGTCGAGATGGCCGATCATCGGCGTAGCCATGGCCTTGAGGACACGGGGGTGGACGTCACTGGGGCCGGGGCCCATCAGAAATCGAGCGGTGGGGTTCAGTTCGCTGACTGTGCACATGGTCAACTCCTATAACTGACTGCGAAACTTGCGGGAAGCACCATGATATATAAATTGCCGGCAAAATGGAATAGGTCACATAAAGCAGGCATGAGGCCACAATAAATATTGCTAGGCAAGGGGCTTGTAAGCAATCAAGAAAGTGGTAAAATCCAGGTCTCAAAATGGCTGGTTGTGGTTGGAATACGCTAATGAAAACAGGATGCTATCTCTTTCGCAAAGAACACGAGCCGAAAAAGGCTGCCTTCCCAGCCATTGGGCGATCTACGGGATCGGTCTACCTGAAGAAGTGCTGGCTAAGATTTATCATAAGAACGCACTGGAGATTATTCCGGGTTTGAAAAAGGATCTGAAAGACATTTTGCCCAACGTTGACGATTAAATGCTCAAAAGGAGGTCAACAAGTAATGATTAGGCCGAGAGTAGGGTTCATTGTTTATGGTGTACACAAGGACGGCCTAGTTGACCCGCTGGGCAAACCTTTTATAGACGACAAACTTCTGGCCGCTGCCAAAAAGACCCTTACAGAAGCCGGGCTGGAGCTGGTGGAGCACGACGTGATTCTGGCTACCAAGGCAGAGGCCAAAGAATGCTTCGGTAAGTTCAAGAAAATGGATGAGATCGATGCAGTGGTGCTCTTCTCGGGTACCTGGGTGTGGTCGGCTCATATGATCGCGGCCATTAGAGATTTCGCCCTTACCGGCAAGGGCATTGTGCTCTGGACCCATCCTGGCAGCCAAGGTTGGCGTCCCGTCGGCGGCCTGGTTCTGCAGGCAGCAATGAAAGAAGTGGGTATAAAACACCGCTTCGTGTATGGCCGCCACGACGATCCGAAAGAAATCGAACGGATCACATCCTACTGTTCAGCCAGCGCCATGAAGAATCGGCTGAACATAAGCACCATCGGGATGTTCGGCGGCAGGGGTATGGGCCAAACCTGCGGCGTAGCAGATCCGTCCCAGTGGATGAAGGTCTTTGGCGTAGACATTGATTCCAGAGACACGACTGAACTTATCGAAACAGCCAAGGCCGTCACAAAGGCTGAGCTACAACAGGCTCGAGAAAGGATACAGAAACTCTTCGCGGAACCGATCCCGGAAGATGACATTGCCGATCGATCTATCCGGCTATACGTGGCTCTGAAAAAGATTGTCGAAAAGGAGGCCTTCGACTTCTATACCATCCAATCCTTCCCGGGACTGGGCGATGATTACAGCGCCACCTGCTTTGCCCAAAGCATGATGCTCGAAGACGGCGTGGGCACGTCGACACTGGGCGATTTCAATACAGCCCTGACCGTCAAGCTATTGACCGACCTCAGCAGCGAGCGGGTATATTACGGCGATCTACAACACGTCGACAAAACCAACAATGAAATCAAGATTATAGGCGACGGCTGCTGCCCACCATCGCTGGCCGACAAATTGGGCCTCGCGGGCTTTGCCCAGCACGGTGTGCCAACGGAAGGCAAGGCCGGTGGCATCTCAGTAAAACTCGTCTGCAAGATCGGTGAAGGAGTGTTGGCCAGGCTCGGTCGCAATGACGGCAAATTTGAAATGGTAATCACCCGTTGCAGCATTTTCGAGCCGCCAACTGAGAAACTTGCCCAACGCAAGAACGAGTGCGGGCTCCCATTCTGGCCCCACGGCTTTGTTACAGCTCATTGCGACATTGACGCCCTGCTGGAGGCCTGGAACAACGAATACGCTGTCTTGGGCTACGGCGAACATCTATACGAAGAGCTAAAAGCCTTCTGTGAGATTATGGGCATCAAGGCCATCGCTCTTTGATCGAGAATCAAAACAGCTATTTCTTGACCGGCAAGGTTTAGCTGGTATATATATTGAAGGGGACGCTTGAGTCCGACGGCTACGGGGCGTAGCTCAGCTTGGTTTAGAGTGCTTGACTGGGGGTCAAGAGGTCGCTGGTTCAAATCCAGTCGCCCCGATTTTGAGTGATCATCTCGCTCAAAATAGAGCAGGCGA
>JAACET010000124.1 GCA_011682385.1 Actinomycetota bacterium
ATAGCTCGCCGGCGGGCTTACGAATATGCCCAGAAGAAAAGTCAAGAATTGCTGGAGCTGGCGGAGCGAAAAGGGATCAAAGGTGGCCTCGACGCGCTTGGCGAAAAAGGTGAAGTACGACAAACAGGTCTGGTAGCACGGGACGATATCAAGCGGTCTATGCTGAGCGTGCAACTGCCACTAGTCGATGCCCAAGGCATAAGCAAAGGAGAAATCGCACTACAATGGCAAGACTTCGGTTTGCTTGGCGGATTGAAACAGCCGATAGGAATGCTGCAGATTAATGTAACCAACAAATCCAAAGCGGGAAGAATAACGGCTGTAGGCTTGAACCTTCCGCAGGAATTGCGGCTAGTCTGCCCGCAGATAAGAAATCCGACTTCTCAGATCGGGGCCAGAAATGGTGGTGAGGCCGTGCCGGCTGGGGCAGAAGGCTACACTCTACGCTATTGCGGACGGGGGATAGAGGCTGGACCGGCTGGGCAGTTTGATCTGCTCGTAAGCGCCGACGGACAAGAGTTAGTCGATACGGCCAATCTGGCCAAAGGCGGTGTAGAACCAGGAGACAGTCAGGGATTTGTCTTCCTGCTGACCCATGCGAGTTCGCGACTGAGCACACTGGACTTTGTACGCAATAGAAATGGAGAAAACTTCAATCTGGCAGCCAGAATCGAAACGTCCGGCAAAAGCCAGCTACTGAGAGGGGTGTTTCCCGCTAATAGGCAAGCGGATTTCTTGCGTCCCTGTTTCGCTGTCCTGGATAGACCAGGTCTAATACACAAACCGAACCCTTCAGCAATACCAACCAAAAAAACAGAAAAAGGTAAAGCCGGCCAAGAAGATAAGTCAGATGAAGCTGCGGTCAGAACCCCGCAACTGCTTATAGACAGTCAAACACAGCGAGGGCCGTGCGTACTAATTGATCTTCCCCGCGAAGGGGTGTGCTATGTGGGGCAGGTGCAGAAACACCTGCCGCTGTCCAGAGAGGAGTTTCTCCAAAACCGCTTGGCCGCACTGAACGCCCTTATGGCGGAACAGTACTCATCACTGCAACGGCAATGGTGGAATAGCAGCAATATCCGGAAACGAACCGGATATAAGCTGGTCAGTGAGAAAAAACAACAGGAGAATACATCGGATCCAACTCCGGATAAATAGGGCCGGGTGCCAATACGGTCCAACATCAGAATACCTTGCGGACATAAAATGAAGGCCAAGCCCAGCAGGCAGGCAAGCGAAGTAGAGAACGATCAGAGCCGAATGAGCTTCTCCGATCATATCGAAGAGCTGCGCGGCCGACTCATCAAGGCCTTGATTGGCATAGGGATGGCCTCGGCGATCTGTTTGTATTTCGGGGACGCCATCCTGACCTTCATACGTCGGCCACTTGAGGCAGCGCTGCTCGAATACGGCCATCAACCACAATTGATATCTCTAAGTCCTGTAGAATTCTTCAACGTCTACATCCGGGTAGGGTTGCTGTGCGGTCTAATGCTGGCCAGCCCCTGGGTGTTGTATCAGATATGGTCCTTTGTAGCGGCCGGACTACACAAGCACGAAAAAAAATGGGTGCTGATATTCGGGCCGGCCTCGCTGGTTCTATTCGTGGCGGGACTGGCCTGCTTGTACTACGCGGTGCTACCGCTAACCCTGCGGTTTTTCCTGAGATTCGGTGAGGGAATGGCCACGCCGATGTTCGCGTGGAGTTTCTATATATCCATGGTGCTGAGCTTCGCTTTGGGATTCGGCATAGGATTTCAGACGCCTCTGGTAGTGATCTTCCTGGCTCTTTCGGGACTGGTACCGGTGAGTCAGTTGAAACACATGCGCAAGTTCATCATCGTAGGGGTGTTGACGTTGGCGGCAATTCTTACCCCGCCGGATTGGCAAAGTCAAATGCTATTGGCTCTGCCTATGCTGGGACTCTTTGAGCTGGGCTTGCTGACGGCCCGGCTGATGGTGCGCAGGCAAGATAGGCATTGAGGGTAACAAAAGTGAGATTTCTTGACCTAGAGCCGAAATATAGTCAATACGACAGCAGCCGTTTCGTAGTTTTGCCCATTCCTTACGAGGGGACGGTGTCGTACGGGAAGGGCACAGCCAAGGCTCCGGCAGCCATCATAGAAGCATCAACTCAGGTGGAACTGTTCGACGAAGAACTTCAGGATGAGTTCTTTCAGGCTGGGGTCTTCAACGCTGAATCGCTGGATTGCAGAGCAGTCAGCCCCGAGGACACGCAGGAACAAATCGAGAAGAGCAGCAGCAAATTCCTAAAAGAAGGCAAGTTTGTGTTGGCCCTTGGCGGGGAGCACTCGATCAGCGCAGGGCTCGTCAAGGCGGCTGTAAATCATTGGCCAGAACTGAGTGTGCTGCATCTGGATGCCCACGCTGATATGCGCGACAGTTACCAGCAGAGCAAATACTCACATGCCTGTGTGATGCGGCGCATTTCCGATCTGTCCGTGCCAACAGTGAGCGTGGGTATTCGCAGTTACTCGCTTGAAGAGAGCGAGTTCATAAAGACTGAACGAATCATAACCGCAAGAGAGGTCGCTGGGGCCCGTGGCAATCGCTCAACCGAGAGTGAATGGGCCAAACGAGTGGTGGCTGGTCTATCGGACAAAGTGTATGTAAGCGTCGATATCGACGTGTTCGATCCAAGTCAGGCACCGGGAACGGGAACACCTGAGCCCGGCGGATTAGATTGGTATGAGGTTACGCGGCTGCTGCGGGAAGTGAGCCAAAACAGAGAAATCGTCTCGGCTGACATCGTTGAGGTCATCCCGAAAGTGGCCGGCGAGGTCACCGAATTTCTGGCTGCTCGGTTAGCCTACAAGATCATAGCCTATTGCCAGCAGGGAGACTGAGCGAAGCATCTAAGCTTGCTTTTGGCAGCAAGAAGTGTATGCTAAGCAAAATGTTCGACCCGAGCACATTATTAATGCGGGGCGTGGTGGTCATATCGGCCCTGACCTTCCATGAGTTCGCTCATGCCTGGGCAGCCTATCGGGCCGGCGACGATACGGCCCACAGGATGGGGCGGCTATCGCTGAATCCGCTGGTGCATCTGGACCCTATCGGAACGATTATGCTGTTCGTCGGCCCCATCGGATGGGCTAAGCCGGTGCCGATCAATCCGGCAAATTTCCGTCAGCCCCATAGAGATGATATTATTGTCAGTTTAGCCGGCGTAAGCACCAACGCCCTTTTGGCCATTGCATGGACTGTTGTGTATGGCGTGGTTGCCTGGTTGATACTACGCCGTGCAGTCCAAAACGGCGAGCAGGATAGCCGACTGTTATCGGTAATATTCGACCTGGCTGAGTTAGGTATCTTTATAAATGTGGCCTTAGCTGTGTTCAATCTGATTCCTATTCCGCCGCTGGACGGATCGCACGTACTACAGCATTTGCTCAAGGGAGAAGCTGCATTGCGTTATGCCCAACTAACCAGATTCGGGCCGACCTTGTTGATTGGGTTTGTGCTATTCAATTTTATGGTCTTTCCCGTACTCGGCTACTTAATATGGTCCATCGCCAGCCCCTTAAAAGATATGGCTATTATGGTAGCTAGGGCGGCATTGTAGTTTTTTAATTTCCTGGGCTGTACGGAAGGTAAGCGAAACACATGGCTGAACAAACGGGCAAGAAGAAAGGGCGTATTCTATCGGGTATGCGGCCAACCGGGCCCTTACATCTGGGCCATCTGGTGGGCGCACTCGGCAACTGGGCCGACCTGCAGGATGAATACGAATGCTACTACATGGTGGCCGACTACCATGCCCTGATGAGCGAGTACCATCAGCCCGAAACTATCCCCCAGGCTACTCGCGATGTGGTACTGGATTGGCTGGCTTGCGGCTTGGACCCGCAACGCAGCGTGATCTTCCGGCAATCCGATGTGCCGGCCCATGCCGAGCTGCATCTGATTCTCAGTTGCATTGTACCCATCGGCTGGCTGGAGCGCGTTCCGACCTATAAAGAACAACTTCAGCAACTCCGTCACAAAGAAATAAATACCTATGCGTTTCTGGGCTATCCGTGTTTGCAGGCGGCGGATATTCTGCTCTACAGGGCAGACACAGTGCCGGTAGGCGAAGACCAGGCCTCTCATCTGGAACTGACCCGCGAGGTGGCTCGGAGGTTTAATAGTCTCTTCGGCGAACTGTTCCCTGAACCGACAGCCCTGATACTCAAGGAGCAGGAAGGTGGAAGACTACTGGGACTGGACAGACGGAAAATGTCCAAAAGCTATAACAACACCATCGACCTGAAGGACGATCCGGAAGTCATTGGCCGAAAAGTGGCCAGCATGATTACCGATCCGCAGCGAAAAACAAAAGCAGACCCCGGCAGGCCTGACTATTGCAATGTGGCCACTTTCTATAGGATATTCTGCCTGGAGCTCTACGAAGAATTGGAGGTGGCGACCAAGTGCAGCGGGGCAGGCTGGGGCTGTGTAGAGTGCAAGAAAAATATGTACGCCGGCTTGGCGGAGTATCTAAGACCGATCCAGGAAAAACGTCGGGAGTTGGCTGAATCACCTGAGACAATAGATGAAATCCTACAGGCTGGTGCAGCCAAGGCCTCGGCCCTGGCTAACCAAAACCTGGAGGAAGCTCGGAGGTTGTGCAAACTCACGGGTAAACGCGTGCCCTAGTTTTTGGCAGATTAAAGATTAAAAAATGCCGGATGATAACCAGTCAAAAGAATACAGAGTGGAACTGGATGTCTATAACGGCCCGTTGGATCTGTTGCTGTATTTGATCAAACGGGACGAACTGGATATCTATGACATACCGCTGGCCCACATAACAGAGCAATACTGTAAATACGTAGAGGTGATCAAAAAGGTTGATCTGACCTTGGCTGGTGAGTTCATGGTCATGGCCGCATCCTTGATTGAACTAAAAACCAGGATGCTTCTGCCTCGTCCGGTAGCCGAGCAAGACCAGGAAGATGTGCTGGACCCGCGTCTGGAATTGGTCCGGCAGCTGTTGGAATACAAGAGATTTAAAGACGCAGCCAGGGAACTAGGCGAATCAGCTGAAGTGGCTGCGTCGCGTTACCCGCCAGCCCTGCGGAAAGAGGATCTGGGACTGGATCAGGATCCCGAGAATCTAGACCTGCGGGATGTGGCCGTCTGGGATCTGCTGCAAGCCTTCGACAAATTGATGGCTGCAACCCTGGCCGGCAAATACCAGCACGAGGTTGTCTATGACGACACACCTATCGATCTACACGCAGCAGATATCATGGATCGGCTGGCAACCGAAGGCCCGTTGAGCTTCAACGACATCTTTCGCGGACGAGTCAATAAAAGCGAAATCATCGGCTTGTTTTTGGCTCTGCTGGAACTAATAAAGCAGAAACGTATCCGGGCTGAGCAATCAACAGTAACAGACGAGATTTACATCTTCCCGGTTACGGCTGAGGACCAAGAGGTGGTCGCGGAGGAACC
>JAACET010000125.1 GCA_011682385.1 Actinomycetota bacterium
TGTGACCTGCGTCAAGCTAAAGAGGGACGGTGAACCGGGGATTAAATAAATCAGGGCTGCGCCTGAACCGAGACCTGGGCGGACTTCATCACAGAAACAATCTTCCTAAAGATGTCCGTGTTGTCGTAATAACCATCAAAACTTTCAGCCCCCACACCAATAGCTGAAGTGGCTACGGACGAAGCGGTGTGGGAGAAGGTAGTCCAGCCGATGCCGGCTCGGGAGCTGAGTATATGCAGGGCTGTCGTGGTCAATGGGTCATAGCTGCCGTAAAGAGAACGGTATCCCTCATCCTTGCTGCGAACTGACTTCTGGATCATGCTAAGAGTGTAGGCCCGGCCCAAACGGATCAACTCCCCAGAAGACAAATCGTCAAGGCCAAAGGCCTTCTGAATTATCGGCAGAGCCTTCTCGAAGCCTATCTGCTCGTCCCTGAACCGCAGGACTTCTGTGCGACTGAATTGCAATCCGGAGATATTCTGCCGGCTAAGCCTCTGGGGGGAGAAACCCAAGCCGGCGGTGATCGATCCGACAGTCATGCCGCCGGTCTCATGGTCGGCGGTAACCACGATGAGAGTGTCCTGCGGATGCCGTTGATAAAACTCCAAGGCCTCGGCGACGGACTTGTCGAAGGCAAGAATATCACGGATGGCTGCGGCGGCATCGTGAGCGTGACAGGCCCAGTCAATCTTGCCGCCCTCGACCATCATGAAAAAACCGTCGGAGTTGTCCAACAAATCAATACCCTTAGCAGTCAACTCCACCAAAGAAAGGTGATCCTTCGGCCGGTCAATCTCATAATACAGGGCTGAGTCGTAGTCAACACTTTGGTTGTAGGACCATACTTTGGGGCAACCGTTGGTCAGAGCCATCAACTGAGCACGCGTACGCACAATGGTAAAACCGTTCTCCCTGGCAGCCTGCAAAGGAGAGACTCGGCCGTTGATCCGAGCATAAAGAGAACCGCCGGCGAAGTACTCGAAATCACTGGCCGCCAGCTCCATGGCAATCTGGTAGTAATTGCTGCGGCTGGGCTGGTGAGCGTAAAAACAAGCGGGCGTAGCATGGTCAATAGAAACACTGCTGATAATGCCAACCCTCATGCCCCGTTCGGCAGCGATCTCGGCAAGCGTCTTGAGCTTGGTCTTCTTGGTGTAGTCCATGGATATGACACCATTGGCGGTCTTGAGCCCGCAGGCAATGGCCGTCGCAGCCGCGGCAGAGTCAGTAACCAAGCTCTGATAGGAATGAGTTGTAGTCAGGCCATGAGCGGGCAGACTGTTCATGACAAGCTGGCCGTTCCCGCAGGACCGGCTGAACTGCTCGGCGGCGGACCTCTGCACAACTCCCATACCGTCACCGATCATGAGGAAAATGTACTTGGCCTGCTCACCACCAGCGGAGCCGACAAATACAAAGATCGCAACAAACAATCTCAAAAACCAGAATTTACGCATACAGCACTCGGTAAAACAACAACAGACAAGGGAGGCTTTCTTCGGCCTACAATCTACAGGTTATAGCCTACAGCCTATTCCCAGTGCAACTGTCGTTGGGAACATTCGCCTGTGCATCACTACAACCCTTTCACAGATAAACTGTTACACCAGAAGATTGTACGCGGTCAACCCGACTGCCACACCTATAGAGAAACGCGATTACACGAAGGCATTGCCTGAATGAGGCTTAACTCGTATCATACCCGGACGTCTCGTTTTTATTCCCTCCGGCTCGTCGTATAGAGGCTCTGGATGTTTGGTTCTCTTTATGTTGCCATCGAACGTTGGGCACGCTCCAGCACATCCAGGCAGGGCAAACTCCCGGACCATATTCCTTTATGGTACATACGTCAACTCAGCCGGGCCAAGCTCGTTTGGATGCTCCGTTATATATACCACAACAGCCCAGCCCAGCGCGATATCTGGCACGCTGCGGGCCTTAAGTTGGGCGACATCCGCTCAGCCGACGTTTTACAGCACATCCCGTTTACAACGGCCGCAGAACTTGCTGAGCACCCTGACAGCTACATTTGCGTCGCCCACGATAAGTTGATTCACATCCTGACCACTTCTTCCGCCAAGGGTCTTAAGAAGACCATCTACCTTACTGCCGGCGATTTTGATCACCAAGTACGAACGATGGGTACACACTTGCGTAGATTTCCAGAGGCCGGGCGAGTGGCTGCCATGTTCTTGGTGCACGACCCTACATGGTCCGTGGGCACTGTTATCAGACGCGGCATTGCCGAAGCCGGTATGCTGGGCTTCCTTTCCGGTGTACATCGACCAGTTCAAGATCATCTGGACTTGATTAAGGAATACCGCATCAACCGTCTGATTACTTCACCTACCCATCTTAGCCGTCTAACCTTTGAAGCTCCCGCAGGGCTTGATCTCAAGGGTCTGGGCATCCGTTATATCCATCTGGGAACTCAGCCCTGGACGGAAGAGTTTCGCAGCCGGATGGAACAGACCTGGGGGGCTAAACTCATCGATGGTTACGGCAGCAATGAATGCGTTTGTGCTATTGCCTCGGAGTGCCTCCTGCAGAACAACCTGCACGTATCCGAGGTGGATTTTTGGATGGAGATCATTGACCCTGCTACCGGCCGAGTCCTTCCTGACGGCCAAGATGGCGAGGTAGTGATTACCACTTTGAGTCGGCTCGGCATGCCCTTGGTCAGATACCGAACCGGAGACCTGTCTCATCTGATACCCCGGAAAGCACGTTGTCCATGCGGCCTGCCTCTGCGAAAGATGGGACGAGTCAGGGGCCGCATCGATGACATGCTCATCATTGGTGCCGGCCACAATCTTTACCCTGATGAAGTGGACCGGGCTGTGTTCTCGATTCCCGGCATCATTGATTATCAATTGGTCGTCGAGAAGGACACCTTTAAAGACGTTATGCTACTTACCGTTGAAGCTAATGGTGCACAGGATAATTTGAGGGCTTCGTTATTAAAGGAACTTCTCGCTGTTGAAAGCATTAACACACCGTGTAACCTTTCCGGGAACGTTGTCCTCGCCCCCATAGAGATCGTAGCTCCCGGAACTTTGACCAGGGGCCGCCCCAAAAGCATCCGGATTATTGATAAAAGGACCGGCAACTCGAACCAAGAGGCGATACTATAAAGGTAAAAGTGTTCGTCTAGGTGGCGGATTGCGTGTGAGCGAGCAGCTCAACGCGATTGCGCCCGGCTCGCTTGGCCCGATAAAGAGCTTCGTCAGCACGTTGGATAAGGGCCTCAGTAGAAAGTAGATCGCCAGCGTCGGCGACACCAAAGCTGGCTGTCAATTTGACGGTGTGGCCCTGGAAGGTAAACACCATGTCCTCTATCCGACAGCGGCAGCGCTGGGCAAGAGCGACCGCTTCTTCGGCATCCGTATTAGCTAAGACCACAGCAAATTCCTCCCCACCGTAGCGGGCGGCAAAATCCGATTCCCGACACCGGCTGAGAATGGCCTGGGCAACCTGCTGAAGGACCTCATCGCCGGCCTGATGACCGTAGGTGTCGTTGACCAGCTTAAACTGGTCTATGTCGATCATGATCAGTGAGAATTCCTGGCTGTAACGCTGCCGACGTGCCCAGGACTGACGCAAACTAGTGAGCAGAGCCCGGCGGTTGAAAAGCCCAGTGAGCTGGTCAATCTCAGCCTGCTCGACCAGCATGTCCTGCAGACGCTTGTCCTCGGTGACGTCGCGGACCGTGGCCTGCAAGACGACCTCCTCATCATCCAGTTCAATCTTAGTGAGCAAAATAGTCGAGACAAACTCGACACCATCGAAACGCTTGGATATCCAATCGAAGAAATGAGAGCCATCCTTGATGGCCACATTCAGCATCTGCTGTGCTTTGTCGGACGAGAGAGTTCCGTCAGGCTGATAATCAGGCGAACACTGAGCCAAAGTCGTCGAAGCAAACTCCTTCTCGTTGCGGAATCCGAAAATGTTTACCGCGGCAGCATTGCCACTGAGAAACTTGCCCGTCGGAGCAATCAACATCAGAGCATCGCGAGAAGACTCGTAAAGAGTTCTGTACTTACGCTCGCTCTGGTGTAACTGCCGGGTCTTCTGAGCGACCAAATCCTCCAAACCCATCTGATACTGCAAAAGACGCTGGCGGTTCTTGGATAAGCTGTCCTTCATCTGCTCGAAACTCTTGGCTAATTCGCCAATCTCCCAGTACGGCCGAGGCACGTCCAGCGGAGAAAAATCACCCTGGGCAATTCTCCTGGTGCCGGTAATCAAAGAATCCAAACTACGCCTGACCGAACCAGTAAAAATAAGGCCCAAAAGCAAAACGATCGGTGTAATAACCACCACAGTAATCAAAGACCAACTGGAAGATTCCAGGGAAGACTCCAATATCTCGGCCCGGCTCTGAGCTACGAGAATCCGCAGCGAATCGGGATCGTCCGAAAGGCTACGCGAGACTACATGGTAATTGCCACCATCCCGGCCGTCAGCTTGCGAGCCAGAGGACGAATCACTGCCCAGCAGAGGCCGGTTCAATACGGACAAGTGCTTACCCAACAATTCAGATAAACTACAGGCCAGGATGCGATCTCGGCTGTCGGCCAAAATAGCCAAACCACTATAGCCGAGGCCAAATTGCTCCACCTCAACGGCCAACTTGTCCGCCAAGACAAAACCAACCAACAGCACAGGAGCCGACTCCGAAGGGCACGGAACAAGCGAAGTAAAAAGAAAACCTTCCGGTTGAGCGTCGGACAGCCTGATGGCCGAAGAAATCCCAGATGACATGTCAGATGGCGAAGGCAAAGAAAACAACTTCGGCATGGAAAAAGTCGAGGCCAATATGCTGCCATCGGCGCCAATCAGGAATAATTCTTCAAAAGTCTCGGAATCAGCTTCCATCAACCTTAGCTGAGAGAGCATCCGCTCAGATGAGCCACAGGAATCAGCCAACTGCGAACTTGAGGCCAGAGTACGCAACTTGGCAGCAGCGGCATCCACCCGCTCAGAAAAAGACTCAGCCAAACGGTCGGCTGAGACACGCAGATTCTTCGAAGCCTTGGCCAAGAGCAGTTGCTGACTCTGAGAGTTGACCAGAGCCGATACCAGCGAAGGTAATAGGCCAGCCAGAATGATCAGCCAAAGGGTGCTGTTGGAAATCCTGCGACCAGCACGCGACGGCTGGGGCCCGCAGACAGGCTTGGTAGGTTCAGTAGATTTAGGTACAGTCGGTCCGATTGTATTGCCCTGCCATACCCCCTTGCCTCAGAAAACGGCTAACCTGGTGAGCCAGCCACAAGGACGTACGCAGCGCCGTCCTCCTACTAAGCCATTTCTTCGGCTGCTTGTGGGGAAGGGCTTAGCTACAAATCGGGATTAACTGTACAAAAAAACAGGATAAAAGGTCCCATAAGATAACAAGTAAACCGCAGAGGCACAAA
>JAACET010000040.1 GCA_011682385.1 Actinomycetota bacterium
CATTGATTTCAACTGCGATCCCTCGATCGCGGATTCTGCAAAGCTCTTCGCAAAGCACCTTCGGAGAAATAGTCTTTACTACTTTCCAGGAATCGACTCCTTCAATAGAAAAACTGAACGGATGGGCAGTGATATCCGTATGTCTGACCAACGTCAATTATAAATTTCCTTTAGCGACAATTATTTTTACCAGTGTGTTCATGTAGTTGTATAAGTGTCCTACCTCCTGGGTAGGTGCCCCCCATGGGGGGCACGCGCGGCGCGAAAAATTCAATTTCTGGACTGGTTTTTTCGTTTGCCAGCGTGGCTGGCTCGGGTACCACAGTTATCTCAGTGCTGAGGATTAAGCCGCCAGGGTCAATGTCCAACACTAACATTTGACCTTCTTCTTCAACTCTGCCAATTCGGCGTCGACCTCTGCGTCCGTGGCTTGGTGCTCCGTTTCCAGGGCTGGATCGGCACCAACGCCGGTGCCGGAGCCCAACTCTCGCATGGCGTCAGCTTGGGCCTCAGCCATCTCGACCTTTTCACGCATGCGGTCAAATTTGGCAAAGGCGCTGCCCTTTGACGACGTACCTTCGGCCACCTCGGTAACCTTCGTACGCAGGTCGGCTACACGGTTGCGAGCAGAAAGCGTGGTCAGACGGCGTTTGGCTTCGGCAAGCTTGGCTTCCATAGCATTTAGTTGATGACGGAGTCTTTGTACGGCCTGGTCGGTCTCGGCGATTTCTTCTTCAAGAGCTACAATGAGCTTCTCATGTTCCTGCTTGCGGGCTATAGCCTTTCTGGCCAAGTCATCATTGCTGTCAGCTATCGCTGTTTTGGCCCGGTCTGCCCATAAGCTGGCCTGCCCACGGTTTTTGTCGAGTTCTCTGGTGAGCAGCTTTTGGCCAGCCATGGCCTTGGCCGTACTCTCCTTGGCCTGGGCGATGGTGGACTCCATTTCCCGAACAGCCTGCTTGAGCATCTTTTCGGGATCCTCCATGCCCTCAACCATGTCGTTAAGGTTCGCGGAAATAATGTCGCTGATTCTTGAAAAAATACTCATTTTAGTTCCCTTCAAATATGAGGCTTTCGTTCTTGCTTACCAGATACCATTACGTTGGACATCCGCGCTGTGTGCTTTGTCCTACCACCTGATTTATGTAATTCAGCTTGCGGCTCGGTAACTGAGAGGTATTTTCTTTTGGCCCAGAGGCCTGAAGCTGGTATATTCGGTACTTATGGTCTTCCCCCAGACCAGCAAAACTTTTCCGCGCCGATTTGCAAGCTGTAATTTCCTGATGTAGTGTTCACGTGGCGGCTACCTGATCAAAGAGATAGACGGCTCAACCTATATGTTCTTCCAGTGGAAGAGCGGCGACTATACCATCCGCTACCGCAAACCAGCGTACTATGTGCTCAAGAAGGCTGATTAGAGAATTTGAACCCGTTATATCACAGGGGACCCTTATTTGATGAGGCCACTTCCTCTGCCTCCCCGTGCCTTAACGCCGAGTGGCGGGGGGCTGGGGTGGAGTTGGCAACAGAACTGCTACGGAAAAGGAAATTCTTGGCTCTTCACGTAGATTTTCGTAAAAGCATGTTTTTCAGGCGTTTAAATGGAAACGTCAGATGACTGCTGTTTGGAGAAAGAACTATGTGGTGCAAACAGAGCTTTCTTCCAACCCTGCGCAAGATAGGCCCCTTAGCAGCTTTCATTCTTATGCTCATATTGCTGCTTCTATTGATATGGTTGACGCATGCCAGCTACACCTATGCGTCACTCCCTATGCTGATTAGCGGCCGGCCATTTATGAGTGGCTTCAAATATCCTTCTCGGCCAATACGTCTATGGTATATGGGCATAACTGCATTTCTTACCATAGCTCTTCCATATACAGTTCTGGCAAGATGGTTGAGTCACAGACAGACTCGTTTCGCTTATTGGTCATTCGCTATTCCGACAGCCGTCTTGTACGTGTACCTGCTCATAATCTTGACCATACCGTTCAGTTGGCTAATTCGATATATCGATGCTATGGGATTCACACCCAAACGAATACAGGCCTTGTTTTACAGCCTTGGTGGATACATCTTAATTCTGACTTTTCTATACTGGGTTCTCAGAAGGCCCAATGCTTATACAAACTCAAGTAGCTGACAAAAGTGATTTGCTGGACCAGCCCTTAATGGCCCGCTTCAGGCTGCTCTACTGTAGGTCTTGGTTATTCTGGCGTTGAGAGTCTCTGCTCCTGGACCAGATTTTGCCAAACAACTCCCCGATAGTTTTGTCGGGCCACAACCAAACCACTCGGGCGGTCAACAGGCCGATTAATAAGCCGGCCACGACATCAGAGAACCAATGGGCGCCAAAGATTATGCGCTGGCACCCGCAACCGGCAGCCAGGGCATAGAAGACTACCCTAGCAGACGGATAAAGAGCAGACAGTCCCACAGCAAAGGCGAAAGCGGTAGCCGTGTGGGCCGAGGGAAAAGACGCTATGTCCGAAGAATCCAGTTTGTGGTCAGCTTCTATTTTGCCCTGGACGGCCAAGGGCAGTGCCGGATTAGGTTTCTGTGGTTCACGGCCCAGGAAAAAACCCAAGCCCAGAGTCGTGCTATATTCGTCAGTACAGTGAGGCCTAAGGCGATGAACACCAAGCTTGGTGGGCCAAACCAAAACGGAGGGCAAAAGAACACAAAGCAACAATTTTGGCAGCATCCTCCGGCGGGGCTTATCCAGGATGAAGATAAGCAGAAAGGCCACGAATATAGCTACCAATTGGCCGAACTCTTTTAGTGATTGCAATGTTCGTCTGACATCGCCGGGCAAATGGCCAAGGTTGCCCCCATTGACTGAATCGAGTATAAAGTGATCGAGACAAAGAGAAATGACCAAAGCGACAAGAATAAAAAGGGCCCCAAAGAGTAAACAACAGCGAATATGCCGTTTCGGGCTTGGTGAGAAATTAGTTATACCAGAATCTGCCATATAGATGATTTACCCCTCTTACTGATACCTTTAGTTTCATTGGGCCAGTTGGGCTACCTGTACGACTCCAGCCAGCTAAGGCCAAGGGATATTACAGAAACGAACATGAAGTAAAGATGAAGTCCGGGCAAAACAATCCGCCGATCAGTTTCGTTCCCAAGCGTGCGAGGTGAACCGCCGACTTTTTAACTAGTGCAAAGGATCGAATATCGTGGTCCAGCACCGTCTCTTAAGGTTCGCTTCAGCTAGTACGTGGCATAATAAATACGGGCCGAAACTTTATACGGAGGATAGTCATGCGCAGCTTTTTCAACTTCAAGGTCATAGTCGGCATTGTAGTCTCCGCCGCGGTCGTTGCCGGCGCAGTCTGGTATCATAACTACCCAGTGCATCACTTTGGAACTGTTGTGGAAGGGGTGCTGTACCGCAGCGCCCAACCTGATGAAGATGAGTGGAAAACCCTCCATACTCGCTATGGAATCAAGACGGTCTTTGATCTAAGAGGAAACAAACCAAACGAGCCTTGGGCCATCACGGAACGCCGATTCTGTCAGCAGAATGGCATCGCCTACATCAAGATGCCGGTGGGGCCAACCCGGCTGACGGACGCTCAGTTGCAGCAGTTCATCGAGGCCGGCGCCGACCCATCGCGTCAGCCGATCCTGGTCCATTGTGAGCATGGCAAAGCGCGTACTGGTGTGTTAGTGGCTGCCTATCGCATCGTGGCCCAAGGATGGAGCTACACATCCGCTATGGCTGACTTTAAGCAGTATAAGGATCACATTAAACCTGGGTATGCAGCATATCTGAGAGAACTTACCAGTGGACATGGTTGGCGACCTGCACGAGATAAGCAAGGTAGAATTGTCCGTACCGACATGGGTATAATACCATCTATTGCTATCAGCTATCGCGGAGGTGTCAACGGTGCGGGTATTGATAATTGAGGATGAGCAGAGATTAGCCCGAAACATTGCTCGGGTACTAACCGAAGTGTCCAGCTATGCCGTGGACGTATCCCTCGATGGCGAGGACGGCCAGCACATGTCCTGTTCGGAGAGTTACGACCTGATCATCCTTGACCTCATGCTGCCCAAGCGTAGTGGATTGGACATCCTTCGTGCCATTCGGAAAAAGGGCTTACGGACGCCTGTGCTGATCCTGACGGCCCGGGATACCACCGAGGACATTATCCAAGGGCTGGACCTTGGTTGCGATGACTATCTCAGTAAGCCCTTTGACATGGGCGAGTTGATTGCCCGCTGTAAGGCTTTAATCCGGCGATCCTATGACCGGCCCAACCCTGTCATCCGGGTCGGAGTCTTGGAGATCAACACAGCTTCACGGGAGGTGTGTTTTGCTGGCAAAGTCCATATATTGCCAGCCATGGAGTACCGTCTTTTGGCATATCTGGCGGTTCGATCTGGCGAAGTGGTCTCCAAGGAAGACATTCTGGACCATCTATACGATTTTGATTCCGAGCGATTCTCCAATGTCGTTGAGGTCTATATCTCATCGTTGCGAAGACGATTTGATCCTGCTTTGATCCGTACAGTGCGCAGCCAGGGATATGTCCTGCGTGGGGACAAGCTATGAAACCCATGCCAATCAAATGGCGAATTGGGCTGCTGGTGGCTGGGGTGTTGTTAATTGTCATCATAGCGTTGTCCTGCGTAGCCTACCACGAAATGGAAGATTCTCTGGAAGGCTACATGGACCAGACACTTTGGGCTATGTCAAACAGTATCCGGACCAGTTTCGATGATGACGACAGTCTGGCGGAACTGGATAAAGAGATTCGTGCGACCGCCGAGCACTCATCACGTGGTCTGATCTCCGAGTACCGTATCTGGCTGGACGGTTCCCTGAAAAATTCCATCAGCAGTACGGACACTAGTGCAGACGAACCGATATGGCTGGCACAGGTCATGGGTGAGCCCCCACCCCAGCCTGGAAAACCGCGATTTGTGAACCTGGTCCATAACGGCAGGTTCAGGGCTATCTGGGCGCGATACGAGACTAATCGCGGCCTGCTCAACGTGCTGATTTTGCGATCCAGCGAGCATTCCTATCACGAACTCCAGGAGTATTTTAATTTTCTGCTGGTTCTTGGCGGCAGCATCGTTGTCGGATCGGTCATTGCTGTTGTCGGCTTGGTATTGTGGGCTATGAAGCCTTTGGGGCAGACTGCGGAAAAATTGCACAGCATTACCTACCAGAACCTGGGGACCGCCAATCTCTCCGAGCTGAAGCCGCCGGCTGAACTGAGACCTTTTATCGATGCGGTCGGTGAGTTGTTGTCACGTCTGGATGAGGCCATCCAAGGGCAGCGACAGTTTACCTCCGACGCCTCCCATGAGCTGCGCACGCCGTTGTCGGCAGCTAAAAGCACACTCGAAGCCATCTGTATGAAGGATAGGACGCCGGCCGAGTACAGGCAGGCGATCAGAGAGACAATCGACGATCTGGACCGGATCGAACAACTTACAGCGCAGTTGCTGTTGTTGGCCCGTATGGATGTGGCGGGCCAAGTCCCCGGTGCTGCCGAGGTACGACTCGACGTGCTTGTCCAGCAGCTTGCCGAAGTCTTCGGCGCCAGGGCAGCCCAAGCTGGTGGTAGCGTAACCTATGAGGATAAGACTGCCACGTACGTTTACGGTAATGAACAGTACCTCAGCCACTTGTTTGGAAATCTCCTGGACAACGCCATCAAGCATGGCCCACGAGGTAGGCCTGTTCAGGTGAGTATTCGACACGATTCGGCTAAACAATGTACCGTCTGCATTCATGATGAGGGTGGTGGCATACCGGTAGAGTCCTTGTCTCATCTGTTCGATCGTTTCTATCGAGCAGATTCCTCTCGTTCCCGCAGCAGCGGAGGGTCGGGGCTGGGCTTGGCCATTGCCAGGAAGATTGCACGTCTTCATGGCGGGGACATCGAGATCAACTCTACACCTGCTGACGGGACCGATGTGCTGGTTCATCTTCCGCGTCTTGCCGGAAATTCCTGAAGGATTTCGCCGGATTTTTTTAGCGACTTACTTCAGCTTGACTTAAGCCGGACTACCTTACAATCTACCATGATGAAAAAGACCGAACATCCGCAGTTGGCAAAAGGGGACCATACCAAGGCTCAACAGAGCCCGCCGGAGGTGGACAAAAATTCGCTAAGACTCCAAGGCCGTGGACTGCCCGTCTTGCAATTGCTGTTATTGATCGCGGTGGGGCTGGGCTTGTTTGTCTTTCGGATAGCCTCCTTACCTCTAGTGGACCCGGACGAAGCTCGCTGTGCATTGATAGTCCAGGAAATGCAGGCCACCGGCAACTGGCTGGTGCCCCACTTGGAAGGCCAATTGTACTTCGACAAGCCGGCACCGTTCTTCTGGTTGGCCGCCCTGGTTCAGAACGTCACGGGCAGCCAGGAGCTTGGTGGAAGGCTCATCGCCGCCTTGGCGGGTTTGGCGGCTGTGCTGGTAAGCTGGGCCTGGGGCCGACGGATATTTGGAAACTTAGCGGGACTACTGGCCGGACTTGTCCTGGCCACCAGCGTAGAGTTCTTCTTTATAGCCCGATGGTATCGCATGGATATGCCCTTTGTCGCTGCAATCTGGGCAGCCATCTGGTGGCTATGGCGTACTGAGCGGAGCGGGGCGAAACCCAGTCCTTGGCGAGGTTGGGTGGGGTTCTACGCTCTTGCTGGGGTAGCGACGCTGTTCAAAGGCCCGGCCGGTCTGGGACTGCCGATGTTGATCGTTATAGTCTACCTGTTGGTCTCTGGTCAGTCCCGACGCCTGCTGGGCATGTTCCACCCCTTGGGAATCGGTTTGTATCTGCTGATCGCCGCCCCCTGGTACGTCGCGATCAGCCTGGCGGAACCGGGATATGCCTATGAGTTCTTTGTGCAGCAAAATCTTTTCCGCTATGTCGGTGCCGGAAATCTTGGCCATAAGTGGCCCGGCATCCTCTACGTCCCAATATTATTAGCTGGGCTGCTTCCCTGGACAATCTACCTTCCAGGGGCTGTGGTCCGTTACTTTCCCCGAAGGTGGCAGCAGCTAAAACAACATTCGGAGTTCCTGCTGCTTTGGTTGATTGCCCTGGTAACGGTCGTCTTTTTCTCATTCAGTACGACGAAGCTGCCTAGCTACATCCTGCTGACGTTTCCTCCGCTGGCCATCCTCATAGGAGGGCTGATCGCTGAATGGATTTCCACGCCCGCACCTGACCTGCTCTTGAGGCACAGTGCCAGGGCCCTGCTTACCGCGGTCCTGGTAATAGCACCGCTCATTCTTATCGGCACCGAGGTCTACCTGCAAAGCCTGGACCTTTGGATCGTGCTACCTATTGGTATAAGCGTTTTTGCAGCTTGGCGGATGTATGCATCGCTCGTTCGCGACAACAGACGGATGTTGGTCGGCTGGGGCTTGGTGGGCATTATCGCTATGTTTACCTTTGTTGCCGGCCATACCACCTCGGCTGCATACGAGCTTCTAAGCACAAAGTCCCTGGCAGCTCTGGTTCCTCCGGATTCAGACGGCCAGCGGAAGATTTGCTTCTGGGAAACCAAGAAGTATTCTTTCCTGGTGTACACACATACCCTCAAGTGGACAAAGTTTCGTCGAGAGGACCCTGATGGCCTTGGTCGGCTGACCCGGTTGATGGACTCTGATAAGCCGGTGTACTGTCTGGTCTCAGGCAAGGAGCAATTACAGAGCTTGAAGTCGGCTTGTCCGAATAGACTCCGCATGTTGGGGCAAACTAAAAATCGATGGTTGGTCACCAACGTGACCGGTCCGGAATCCATTAGTTTTTCAAACATCAATAATATGGCAAGGAAATGATGTCTCGTTTGGTAATCATTAACGCAGATGATCTTGGTTGGTCGGTTGGGATAACCGATGGCATATTAAAGGCCCATCGGGAAGGTATCGTCACCTCAGCAACGCTGGCCGCCAATATGCCCGATGCCGAGCGAGCAGCCGCCTTGGTAGTCTCGCAGCCATCCCTGGGTGTCGGCGTGCATCTGAATGCCTGCCAAGGCCAACCGCTTTGCCCACAGGCTCGTGCGCTAACCGACGGCAATGGAACGATGCAGTCTACAGCCATCGGATTGATCAGCCGTTGCATTCTAAACCCACGATTGATCAAAACGATATCAGCGGAGTTCGAGGCCCAGATTCGCTGGGCACTGGACCATGGTATCCAGCCCACGCACTTGGATAGCCATCGTCACGTGCACGCCTATCCACCCCTTTTTATAGGTGTGGTGCGACTGGCAAAGCGCTATGGCGTTCCGTTTGTCCGCTGGCCCTGCGAGAAACTTCCCCGAGGGGGCTGGCCTTTAGAGCCCCGCAGACAGTTGGGCACAGCACGGCTGCTGCGGGCTGTGTGTGCCCTGAATGTGCTGACGGGCCGCTCACTGCGGGTAACCAGGGGCACTTGGGGTATCGCAGATACCGGCCTGATCAGCAAAGAATGGCTCGCCCGGGCAGCCGAGGCCCTGCCCGAAGGGATCACGGAGGTCATGACGCATCCCGGCTTTTCGTATGACCTGAACCACCAAAACACACGGCTGCTGGATAGCCGTCAGCGGGAACTGCACGCACTGTGCGAGAGTTCGACGCGAGACGCATTTCAGCAGCATAAATTAAGGCTTGTTCACTATGGAAACCTACATTCACGGCCAGACTGAGCCCGGTGACCACCGAGAAACAATTCGATACAGCATCGTTGTGCCATTCTATAACGAGCAATCGGTAGTCAAGGATCTCTACGGGCGCATTTGCAGAGTAATGGATCAGTTGGAGCAACCCTATGAAATGATCTTCGTCAACGACGGAAGCGCGGACGGCACGGCAGATGTTCTGGCCGGGATCGCGGGGTCGGACGAAAAAGTCTGGTTCATCGATCTGCGACGTAACTTCGGCCAAACGACAGCAATTCAAGCCGGCTTCGACCATGCTCGCGGAGAGATCATCATCGCCATGGACGGAGACCTTCAACACGACCCCTACGATATTCCGTTGTTCCTGGAAAAAATTGAGCAGGGCTATGACATTGCCTCCGGCTGGAGGCGAAGGCGAAACGATAACTTCTTGAGCCGTCGCCTGCCGTCGCGTGTCGCTAATTGGTTGCTGGCAAAAGTGTCAGGCGTACCGCTACGTGATTTTGGAACAACCTTCAAGGCCTATCGGCGCGAGGTCCTGCAGGGAGTTCGGCTATACGGAGATATGCACCGATTCGTGCCGGCTGTTTGTGCCCGCCTGGGAGCCAAGGTCTGTGAGGTGCCGATCAAAAATGGTCGCCGTAAAACCGGCAAGAGCAATTACGGTATCGCCCGGACGCTCCGCGTTGCTCTGGACGTCCTGACCCTGAGGTTTATCACCGCCTACTTAACGCGACCCCTGCATTTCTTTAGCAAACCAGCCATATTGTGTATTGCCGGCGGTGGGATCATCCTGACCTACGGTTTTGTTCGCAAGCTGCTGCAATGGTCGAGTTTTGACCTTTTTACGGAACACGGTCCGCTGATGGCTGTGGGATTTGTGTCCGCCATCGCCGGGCTGCTGTTTCTGTCCACCGGCCTCATCGGTGAACTGCTGATGCGAGTGTACTTTGAGGCCACGCCCGCCCGGACGTACGCGGTGCGGCGTGTTGTACATACCTCCGGGGCAACGACAGACAGCGAGGGTACTGTGCATGACTAATTCTGCCGTCCGCCAACCGAAACGATGGATTATTCTCGGACAATATGCTCTGGTCATGGGTACAGCCGCAGTGCTGATGCTGTGGAACCTTGGGGCCAAGACAATCAGCGGCCATGAGGCTTTCGTAGCCGTGACCGCCAGAACAATGGCCAACCCCAACCAGTGGTTGGACCCTGATACCGCTGAAGGTCCGGTCCCGCCGAACACAACGTTGAATCATTGGCTGGTTCCCGTATTCAACGGCCTGCCACGCCTGGTCAAGACCCCTCTGGCTTATTGGTCATTAGCGGGTTTGCTCACAACCGGGTTTCCACTCAATGACTTCACCGCGAGATTGCCCTCCGCTTTGGCAGCCATTGGCTTGGTCGCGCTGACGCTGGCACTGGGCAGAAGGATGTTCTCTTCCCGAGCAGCCTTGATGGCTTCCTTGATGCTGGCCACATCCCTAGGTCTGTTCAGCTGGGGCCGTAATGCTCGGCCGGACATGCAAATGACCTTCTGGATGTCGGCGGCGATGACCTGTTTTTACGTGGCCACACAAGGCACGGCCAGGCGAGCCAACCTTTGGCTGCTGCTGGGTTGGCTGGCGACCGGGCTGGCTTGCTTGGCCAAGGAATTTGTGCCGCTGTTCTTGGCTCTACCCGTCGTTACCTACCTGTGCTGGCGTGCTTCTGCGAAGAATCATCCCCAGCAGAGCCGATCTCTCCTGGCAACTTACATGATCGCCTCGGCGGTAGGGCTTGTGGTAACGGTTCTGGTGATGCGTGTTCCTGCTCTCCAATGGCGGTGGCTGCTGGGATGGCCTGAAGTGTCAGCTAACATCCTGACCATAGTCCTGGCCCTTGGACTTCCCGCAGCCTGGTATGCTATCCGATGCCGTGGATGGACTGAGCTGAGGATTCTCCTTCCGACAGCCCTACCCGGGGCAGTCATAGTGTGCCTTATGTTCGTGTTGTGGATGCTGTACATGGGTCATTTATTTCCCCAGGCTCAAAGTATTCTCTCGCATCAGACGCTGGAAAGAGCCGTTGGCGGGGGCGGCTGGCTGAAAAGATCAGCGGCACCGCTAACCGGTTACTACATTTGGTCGCTGGCCAAGTGGACCCTACCGTGGGCCGTCTTTATACCGGGCGCAGTGGTGGTCCCATTTATGGATCGAACCCGCAAGGACAGGAAGGCTCTGGTTTTTCTGCTCTTGTGGATCTTTGCTCTGATGTTGTTGTTCTCTGTCGCCGTGGGTAAGCACGAGCAGTACATCCTGCCGGTAATGCCCGCCCTGTGCCTATTGATGGGCTATTCCGCAGAAGATGTGTTCTTCCAGCATCGATGGACGCCTATCCGCCACTGCCGGGTGATAATGATCTGCCTGGCGATAGTCTTCACGGTGGTAATACTTGGGACAATTGTCGCAGCGGAGATTGTCCCGAGAACTTACAGGCCCAGACTCTTTCACATGATGATACTGGCCGATGCAGTGTCCATTACTCTTTGGTTGGGCGTGTGGGCATTGATGAAGAATCGACCCAATCTCGCGGTGGCAGCGCTTGTTGTGGCGTCCGCGATTGGTTTAGGGGGTTTTGCCACCCGCGCAGATCTCTGGGATACCAGGCGTAGCCTGGCCAACTTCGCAACACAGGCTGCCGCTATTGTTGGTAAGAGGGCGCCGATTGCCAGTTGGGGCCGACTTGATGGCGAAGCGGTGTATTATTTTAAGCGGGACATTCCCTCTGCACAGATGCGTCGCAGCCGGTTGTTACGTCTATACGGGGTCCAGGAGGGCACCAGGCTATGGGAACGCTGGCTGGAGTCAATTCCCTGGCTGATTGGACAAGCTAGTGATGAAGGTGAGCTGACCAGCTATGGGTTCAGGCCAGTCTTGCGCAAAGCAACTGAGACATCGTTTGGTGAATATATTCTGCTGCGGCGATCGACGTGCAGCTCCCGAGCGAATCGATCAAACCAAGGAACATCGTCTGCAACGCTGCCCTGATTGCAACAGCAAACTGAAGCGTTGCTGCCAGACACGCACCCACTCTAAGCAATTATTGATTAATACACATGCTGCCGATACGCTAAGTTATATCTCTGCTACATTCAGCCAACTGCCATGCTTGGGCGTATAATGTATCTCAGGCGTTCGACGAGTCGCCGTGCCTCTGTCGGCTCAAAGGCTTCATAAAATGATGCGACCTTATGCGTATTCAGGTTATCACAAACCAATATAACTCTCTCCGCATCGGGATAGTCTTTATCCAACAATTCTTTGACCTCATATGCCCAATCAATTGAGGTCTTACGCGGACGAACATTAACCTTACGCCAACTACCCAAAGGCTCAGTAAACATAAAATTCGCGGCTGTGCCATTACGCTCATATTCATAATCCACACGTTCGACTTTGCCGGGTTCAACTGCTATTTTCCTGCGTGTTTCCTTGATCAACTGTGTCGGCTGTTCGTCCATACAAACAACCGGAATGGCCGAATTGTAAGGCCTTTTATAGATCTCCAGGACATCCTCCATATTTGCAACAAATGCTGCATTTTGTTTTGGAGGTATTACCCAGCATTTCCTCAAGTGAGGCTTAAGTTCGTTTTTTTAAGCGTTCTCCATACAGTCTGTCCGGAAACCGAATCAACCACTTTCAGAGCAACCAGTTCGTCAGCCAACATTTGCATAGTCCATTTGGCACATCCTCGCGGTGGTTTGCTACAAGCAACCGATATCAATCGAGCCTCATTTTCTCCATCAATGATTCGTTTGCGTGATGGGGCTTGCTGCTTCTTACGCTCAAGAGCAGCTTCAAAGCCTTGTTCAACAAAACGCTGGCGAACATTGACGACAGTGTTTTGGTGACACTTGTAAGCTTTAGCTGTCTGGTAATCCGGCCAATTTGGTCCATCAACATCTACGGCCAATAGAATATTGGCATGCTTTATCCGATATGCTTGAGTTTTTCCTTTTTTTAGTAAGTTTTCCAGTTCTTTGCGTTCTTTAGCTGTGAGCCGAACAATATACTTCTTATTCATACCGATTCCTTTCAGATAAATGATATTCTGAAAGTTATATCGGCAATTTACACCTGACTCCTAAAATCAAATGTTACGAGGTACTAGAATCTAAACAAAATTGCACGTTCTCGCGACGAAAGCGGTTCTTGGGATGACTTCCAGTTGAAATAATAAGACCTGCTTACAGCTTTAGTAATGTATTTCCTTCCAGAGGTCAGCGTCAGGGCGCAGGCCACTTACATTTCGTCATATCTTTACCAGCAGAGTTATTGCCGTCTTTATAGTGTGGGGCCAAAATTGGTCAGTATTGACTGAGCGAAGGAAAGCCGCGTAGAATACCAACAGCTAATGACCGAAGCACCCGATTTCCACAAGATTAACGGGTTCTTTATCTTATCTTTACAGAGAAGCTTTAGCTTATCCGTCTATGAAATGTTCCATGAATGGGGATCGTGCCGATGAAGCCTGAAAAAGTAATCGTTATTGAAGACGAGGCGGACATTCTGGAAGTGATCGAGCACAACCTCGCCCGGGAAGGATATCGGGTTCTCTCTGCCCGGGATGGCCAAGAGGGACTGCGGCTGATAAAGAAAGAAGGGCCTGACCTTGTCCTGCTGGATTTGATGTTGCCTGGCCTTGACGGGATCGAAGTTTGCCGTAAGCTTAAAGAATATCCTATAACACGCTCTATACCGATCATTATGGTCACGGCCAAAGGAGAGCAGAGCGATATCGTCCTTGGCCTCGGCATCGGAGCGGACGACTATGTCACCAAGCCGTTCAGCCCCAGGGAACTCATGGGAAGGGTCAAGGCTGTCCTGCGCCGAGGGCCATTAAAGGAAGATCGAGGGGCTGGGGAACGCATCGTGCGACATAAAGTGGTCATTGATGCCGGACGGCATGAGGTCCGGGTCGGCGCAAAACCAGTGGCCCTGACCGCCACAGAATTTCGGCTTCTGCACTTCCTTGCTTCCCATCCCGGCCGAGTGTTTACACGCGACCAGCTCTTGAATCGAACGATTGGTGAAGCTGTCATCGTGGTTGACCGGAACATTGACGTTCATATCCGAGCTATCCGCAGGAAACTCGGATCATATCAGCATTTGATCGAGACGATCCGGGGGGTTGGCTACCGTTTCCGCGACGAAAAGGAATAGGCTATGTTTCGCTCCCGATTCTTGTGGAAACTCTATGCCGGCTATGTGCTGCTGATTCTGCTTTCAGCTGTGATTGTCGGCGGACTGGTTTCACGATGGATAGAACAGAACTCACTGGAGGAGATTAAGCAGTCCCTTAGAGCCCGGGCGGTTCTCCTGGCGGACCTGGCAGCTCCGACCCTCAGCGAATCCTCCAGTTCAGACTTCCAGGAACGCGTTCGGACTCTTGGCGGTGAAATCGGTACCCGACTCACCGTTATAGCAGCTAACGGAGAGGTAATTGCCGATTCACGCGAAAAACCCTCCGAGATGGACAACCATGCAGCACGGCCTGAAATCCTCGCTGCCCGTTCGCACGGTTTAGGAACCACTACGCGGCTCAGCGATACCTTGGGCACGAAAATGATGTATCTGGCTGTGCCCATACACAAAAATGAGCGGCTTGTCGGCTATGTCCGGACCTCTCTGGCCCTGTCTGAAATCGATGAGCGGCTCAACCACCTGCGAGCTATCATAACTTTGGGGGCAGGGCTGGCTGCGATCGTAGCATTAGTCCTGGGATTTTTTGTCGCTCGGGCTTTTGCCAAACCGCTGAGGTCCATGGCCACTGTAGCCGAGTCAATAGCTCATGGAGATTACCAGCAGAGGCTGCCCACAACAAGAAAGGATGAAATAGGAAAACTCTCTCAGGCAATCAACCGCATGGCCGAAGGTAGCCGAAACCGGATGGAAACGATTACTTCGGATCGCAACAAACTGCTCGCTATTCTGGCGGGGATGACCGAAGGGGTTATTGCTGTTGACCGAAACGAACGCGTTGTCCACCTGAACGCGGCTGCGGGGAAGATCCTTGCTGCTTCGCCGGAGGAGAGTTTAGACAAGCCTATCTGGGAGATAACCCGCGTTGGTGAAGTTAGCCAAGTACTGGCCAACACACTGCGAGATAAGAGTGACCTGAGGGCAGAGATGCGTCTGCCTACGCGGTCAAGCGATCAGGTTGTCGAGATGCATTCCTCACCGCTGCGTGACGGCAAGGGAAATGTTGTGGGCGCGGTGGTCGTGCTTCACGATGTTTCCCGGTTACAGCGATTGGAAACGGTTCGACGTGACTTCGTAGCTAATGCCTCACACGAGCTGAAGACTCCCATTACCGCTATTCGCGGCCTGGTCGAAACGCTAATCGACGACGAGGGGATTGCTCCCGAAAACCGCGAGCGTTTTCTCGGCAAGATTAGAAACCAATCAGTGCGACTTTCCTCAATCGTTACCGACCTATTGACACTCTCTCGTTTGGAATCGGAACGCGGCGTCTTGAAATACACCGCCCTGGACCTGCGCGATGCGGTTCTGGCCTCGGCTCAAGCTTTGGTTTCAACGGCTGAGGAAAAAGGGATAGTCTTAGAGACCCAACTTCCGGAGGTTAGCGTTGAAGTGGCCGGGGATAACCAAGCGATTGGCCAGGTCGTTACCAATCTGCTGGACAACGCCCTCAAATACACCCCCAAGGGAGGACAGGTCTGGGTTCGCCTGCGAACCGAGGCCGCCAAGGCTGTGCTCGAGGTACAGGACACCGGTATAGGAATCGAACCCAACGATCGAGATCGAATATTCGAACGCTTCTACCGCGTGGACAAAGCTCGCTCGCGAGAACTCGGTGGCACAGGACTTGGTCTGTCCATTGTTAAACATATCGTTCTGACGCATAACGGCCAAGTATCCCTAGACAGTACTCCGGGAACCGGCAGTACGTTCCGAGTATCTCTCCCGCTGGCCCCTGCTTCCGCGTAATTTTCTCCAACTTTTCATCCAGCCTTTATTCTCTCTTTACAAGCATTCTCTATCCTTCAGCCAGATCGTGATGGTGAGTGGGCCTGCACCACAGTGGCAGCAGGATACTCAAGATGTCTCTTGAAAAAGGAGGATGCCTGATGAAAGTACCGAGAACAACGTGGTCCGTGGTTTATTGTCTGGTTATTCTACTGAACAGTACAAGTCTACTTTCTGCCCAGGACACGGACGACAATATAGAATTCACTCCCCAGCAGAAGCGCAGGCTTCTTGAGTTGGTGGATGAACAAGCCGAACCCCAGCCCAATGATTTCCGCGTATACTGGAAAGACGGCATCCGTATGGAGTCGGCTGATAAAAAATTCAAACTGAAGTTCGGCGGACGCCTAATGGGCGATAT
>JAACET010000041.1 GCA_011682385.1 Actinomycetota bacterium
TCGAAGGTTGTGGATTACTCCACGCAGGGCAGTGGCTGTGGCGGCCTCGATCCTGTTGATCCTGGGTTTGAGTGTCATGTGGCGACTGATGCTGAACCGGACGCAGCAGTTGCCCGACTCTAGCGGTGGGCAAATCGTCGATACGCTCACCGAAGAAGACTATGTCGAAGCTCTGGCTTTGGTCTGGGTCAGCGAATCTGAGTCTTCCGAAGGGTCTTTGATCGATGCGGAGATCGAAGATATAGGAGCCGCTGTTGAGCACTTGTTACAGCAAGTTGATGAAAACTCAGTCCCGGTCGATTCTGACGGACAACCAAACAGTACACAAGGTTGGTACTGGTTATGGGGTACAAACGTTTAGTGGGGTACGAGACATAGAAGTTATCAAATCCAACAGTAAGGAGAACGTTATCATGAGGAGAATAATGTTAGGTCTATTGATTGTCGTGTTGGTTGCGCCGGCCGTGGCCTTGGCCCGGGTAAATGAAGATATCGGAATACCCTCACCTGGTGGGGCTGCAAGGGCCAAGGGCAGACTGAATCTCGAAATGATCCGGGGCGAGATTATCTCTATAACCAAGAATGAGGTGGTTATTGCCACTGGCCCAGGCGGTGAACAGGAGCAAATTACGGTGCGGATTCCGAAAATAAACAGGGCCGAGTCTCGCGCATTGCTGGCTCAGGGCATAGGTCAACAGGCTCAGCTACGCTGTTGGAAGAAGCGGGGCGTCCTTACCTTAGTCAGAATAAAGGACATCGAGGGCGTAGATGTTAGTAGCCAGCCGGGCTTTAGCCAAGCCATGCGAGAGAAATTGCGTGACAGGGCTCAGCAGCTCAGCCCCGAAGATCGCGAGAGATTCAGGGAACGCTTCAAAGGCCTGCGTGAAAGGCTCAGTGAAGACCCGGAACTTCGTGAAGAATTGAAAGAGTTGGCCAAGGATGATCCGGACGCCTTTCGCCAGCGGATTCGCCAGATGATGCCTGAGTTGCAGCAGCGACCGGGACGTGGCGGACCGCAGCAGGATGAGGGCCCTGGCGGGATGTCAGATCAGCGCGGACCAGGGATGATGGGTGGTCGGATGGGTCCGCGGGGCCGCCAGGGGGGCGGGCGCCGGTTCTCACCCGAAGACAAGCAGTTACAAAAGCTCGAACGGCAAACGCGTGAGTTGGCTGAGCGATACCGTCGAGCCGAGGACGAGGAAAAGGGCGAGTTGAGCAAGAAGTTACGGGAAACGCTTTTGGAGACCTTTGAAGCAAAGGTTCAGCTTCAAAACCAGCAGGTCGAGCATCTCGAAAAGCAACTGCAGAAGCTGCGTAGCCGGCTCGAAAAACGCCAGAAGAACCGTGAGGCCATTATTAATCAGCGTTTTGGACAGCTTACCGGCCAGCAGGACGATGAACTCGCTTGGTAGCAGCTAATAAATACTGCACACGATGCATAACTAGAACTCACCGGGCTTCTCTAGGACCGGTGAGTTCTGTTTAATTTTCGAGTTTTTTGTTGAATTCGGCAATCTGACTGGCAATACGGTCCAGGGCCCACTGTACATATGTATTACTGTGGGCCAGTTTGCCGTGACGTTCTTTGCTTAAGCCTTCGAAGATGGTCGCGCAGAAGTTGCCTACCACTTTTGGCTTAATAGGTTCTGGTTGGGCTGACCAGGCGAACAATTCATCGAGTTCGCCAGCCAGTTGTGGATGTGTTTTGAGCTGTTCAGGTGTAATGTAATCACCCGGGTCCAGGGCCAATTGAAGACCCTTCAGGGCCAATATGAGTGTTTCGTAGTTAATCTTATCGCTTAGCCGCATGAACTTGAACTGCTGAACAGCGTTTGGCCGGTCCGGTCGCAGGAGTGTCGGTTCTTCGTCCTGATCCTCTGCTGTAGCCCGTCGCCGTGAGAGCCGGGCGAATACCAGGCCGTCCTTGTGCCGGGGCGATCCGATCTCGTTATTGACTAGTCTGCTGATAACCAGCTTTGAATCTGGCCCCGGTCTTGGATCACCGCCGAGTACCAGCAGGCACTTGGCAAAGTCTAGCGGGAGAATACCCTTGCGTTCAATGTGCCGTCGAAGCAACTGGATGGAAAGATGCAGGCTGTGCGGCTTGACGGGATAGAATCGCACCATTTGTCGGATTAGCTGTCCCAGCAGCCAGGGGTTCTTGGTGGCCGGCACGGACAATTTGGATTCGATGGATGATGCTCCCGGAGAGAACTCCAGAAAACCCCGCAGGCAGTCTTTGGTATCGTGCGCCTGATGATCGTCCAGGTGTCCGCCCAGTTTCCAGGTCAGAGCAGGCAAAGCGAAATCGCGGAAGTAGCGGAATCCGTCGAAGACTTCGTCCCTGGTACCCGGACCCGTATCGTAGTCGGCTACTATGGCATGTCCGACGTTGGAAAACTCCAACTCCACTCCCAGCGGCAGCAGCCCACCATTTAGGTTTTCGCGCAGCCAGCCAAAGACCGAATTCGCTAATCGGGCATCGTAGAGTGACTCAACCGCATGAATAGCCCAGGACACGATGTCCAGCAGGTCATGTCGACGTGTATCAAAGTCACGGACCAGTTGGCCGACCAATTTTTCCACGTGCTTGTTCCGGTCGTTGAGCATACGCAGGGCCGCCACGGACGAAAGCGTACGCTCGTAGAAGCGCAGGGATTGTCCCATGTGGTCCAGATCGAAACGGAATTGCTCACGAAACTTTTCCTCGGTCTGATTGAACAGCACTTGCCGAACCAACAGACTCAGGTAGTTGTTTATGAAGCACTGGGCCTCAGGTTGTTTCAGTAGTTCGGCTACAGACGGTAACGGTTGTGAAAGCTCCCGTTTGAGAAAGTAGTCCGCCACTGTGCTGCTTTCCAGGCGGGCCCTTACGAGGTCGCGTATGGTTAATCCACGCAGTTCTTCTTCAGCCAACACACGGTGATGGGCCGGCACTTCTGAATCACCCGAATCAGCTGTTCGTTGCTCCAGGAACTCCTCTACGCGTTTGGTAATGACATGTTCGTGTTTTAGATTTACTCGGAACCGGTCGCCGAAATCTTGCCGTAAGGCTTTCTCGTTGGCCAGGTAGATGTAGGCTCGTATCCGATGTGCATCCTGGTGGACAGTTACCTTAGTCCGATGGTACCGCTTGCCCTCGTAGTGGTCCAGCAATTCCAGCAGTTCCGTCGGCAGGTTGTAGATCAGATAGCCGCTGATCCGGTGGCGTTTGCGGGGGATGGCGTAGAAATACATGCCGTCGGGGGAGATTTTTTGGTGGCTGGCCAGGATGCCCTTTCGGCCCCGGAGCAGATGGGTCTTTTCATCGGCTTGTTCATCCAGAGTATAATCATGGCCGGTTACCCAGCGGAACAAACGCCGATCCATGAAGGTACCGTACACGAAGAGATTGAAAGTTTTGCCGGACCCAGCCATACCTACCTCTGATCTGCCCTCACCCTGGATATAAGAGCCTAGCAGCGATGAATCGAAAAAGCAATTCACCTCATTGTCTGTATCCAATCATACCTTGCCCTCCCTGGGTAGGCTTCCGGAACCGGGGCATGTATTTGTGACTTTTATGGCCCAATAAATATTTTAGATAATCCGTCACGCCTGGCGGGGTTCCCTCGTCTTACTTAGTGAGGCGACAAGAAGAACTGAATGAAACGCCTCGAAGCGAAAAAAAGTAGTGAAAACTACATAAACGGAACTCTTCTCTCCTTCTCTCTACCAGGCTTGTGACCGGCTAAAAGCCATAAGCCTGGGAAAATAACCGAGCCAGCTGAATAAGCTGGCTCGTTCTTTTTAATGCATCTTCAGTCTTTCTGCTTGAAGTGTATAACTTGCTTTAGATAAAGGTCTTGTGGCCATACTCCACGGGCGATAGAATCGCGATGCCGTGGGCAAAAAAGAGGGGGTAATCTAAAATAACCCAGAAGTTTGTTTCTAAGTGTCTGCTGGGTCATTGCTTACATGAATGGGCCCGGTAGGACTCGAACCTACGACCAATCGATTATGAGTCGATTGCTCTAACCAACTGAGCTACGGGCCCATTTATCTCATTAGTATGAAAGAAGGCTTCGCCAAGGAATATCTCCTCGCCCTAATCAGCCCAAGCTTATCCGGATGGTGCGGAATGGTCAATCCCCTTGGCTGCCGTGGGATGGGTTTTCTCGTTTTCGAAGCGGTTTTGTTTTAGGTGAGGCTGCAGGGGAGGAATATTTTGAAGCTGGCCCCTTGGCCTTCGACGCTGTCGACCTCGATGCAGCCCCCATGGGCCGTCACGATATCTCGACAAATCGCCAACCCCAGTCCTGTGCCGATTTGATCCGCAGTATCTGTCGACTCTTTGGTGGTGAAGAATGGCTCGAAGACTTGGCCGATATTCTCTGTGCTGATACCCACTCCGGTATCGCTGATGGTTATACCCACCCGTCCCCTGCCTTCGTCGCGATTAGCTGAGATTCTGATTGTTCCTCCACCGTCAGCCATGGCTTGGCAGCTATTTATCAGGATATTCAGCAGCACCTGTACCAATTCGACCCGATTGCCGTATGCCGCCAGATCGTCAGGGCATCTGCAACGCAGCGATACTCTATTTTTCTCCAGGCTGCCAGCCAGGCTGCCGGACGCTTCCTTGATTATGTCATTTATGGGCACCATTTCCTTCTGATTTGCCTGCCGTCGCGAAAGACCCAATAACCCCCGGCAAATCTCTGTCGCCCGTTCAGCGCTGGCCAGAACCTCCCGCAGTGCCCTGTTCGTACGCTCAGTGTCCTTACCGGCCTTTAGCCCTTGCTGAGCCCAGCCCAGCAAGGCCGTGAGGGTGTTGTTCAACTCATGAGCAATCTGACCTGTCTGCCCTCCAATAGCCGCCAGCCTCTGCATATGCAGCAGTTGCTCCCTGGATTGCTCGGTAGTGGCCAGGGTCGATAGCAATTGGCTGCTAGAACTCTCACTTACAATGGGAACTGTGCGGTTTATTGTCGAACTCCCTTTGGTTGGCTCTTACAAGGCAGGCCAATTTGCCGTACAATCTTAATGTCATTAATATCGGACCACCAGCCCAAGAATCTTGAAGCCTATTACTTTAGGGCCCAGCCCATGAATTCCTACGATCTTCAAGAGAGACTCGTCGAGTTGGTCAGCCAATTGGGCATCAGTGTCCGCCGGGCCGATCTGGGCGGGGCTGGTGGCAGCCTGGTCCGCTTGCGCGGTGAACACGTGCTTTTCTTTGATACTTCTGCTGACCCAGACGATCAGCTCCAGCGACTTGCCCCCGACTTAGCCCGTCTTCCCGGCCTGGAGAACATTTACATCATCCCCGAACTCCGCGAGCTGCTGGAAGAGCATATGTGACGGATGTGTTGCCGGACAACCTGAGTTTTACTAAAAAAATCGGCCGGGCTCGCCCTTTGGCAGAACCCGGCCGTTCTATAGTAAATATCACCTGCTCTAGTACATGCCGCCACCCATACCTGGGCCACCGGGAGCCGGAGGAGCTTTCTTCTCCGGGATCTCAGCCACCATCGCATCGGTGGTCAGCAGTAAGCCGGCAATACTGGAGGCATTCTGCAACGCGATCCGCTCGACCTTGGTCGGAACGATCACGCCGGCTTTAACCATATCGCAGTATTTGCGTTTCAGGGCGTCGAATCCGAAGTTGCCCTCGCCTTCCTTGACCTTTTGGCAAGCCACCGAACCGTCCAGACCGCAGTTATTGACGATCTGCTTGATTGGCGCTTCCAGTGCCCGTCGGATGATATCCACGCCCACCTTGGCATCGCCGGTGGACTTGACCTTATCGAGCACGGCAATGGATCGCAGCATAGCCACGCCACCGCCCGGCAGTACACCCTCTTCGACGGCTGCCCGGCAGGCGTGTAGTGCGTCTTCTACGCGGGCCTTTTTCTCTTTCATCTCCGATTCGGTAGCTGCACCAACGTTCACCTGAGCTACGCCGCCGGAGAGCTTAGCCAGCCGTTCCTCCAGTTTTTCCTTGTCGTAGTCGCTGGTTGTGGTGTCGATTTCGCGTTTGATCTGCTCGATTCGACCACGAATATCCTTTTCCGTACCACCGCCTTCGATAATAGTAGTGGTCTCTTTGTCGATGGTAATCTTTTTGGCCTGTCCCAGCGATGAAATCTCCAAATTCTCCAATTGCAGGCCCAGGTCTTCAAAGATGGCCTGTCCACCGGTCAGAACGGCTATGTCTTCCAGCATGGCCTTGCGCCGATCGCCGAATCCGGGGGCCTTTACTGCTGCGATCTGTAGTGTTCCCCGCAGCTTGTTGACCACCAGAGTAGCCAGGGCTTCGCCCTCAACGTCCTCAGCGATAATCAGCAATGGCCTGCCGGCCTTGGCCACCTTTTCCAGCAGTGGAACCATATCCTTCACGGTCGAGATTTTCTTTTCATGGACCAGAACGTATGGCTTCTCCAGCACCACTTCCATAGCTGACATATCGTTTATGAAGTGCGGTGAGAGATAACCCTTGTCGAATTGCATACCTTCGACAAGATCGACCTTGCTTTCCAGTCCCTTACCTTCTTCTACGGTGATAACGCCGTCTTTGCCGACTTTGTCCATGGCCTCAGCGATCATCTTGCCGATTTCCAGATCTTGGTTGGCTGCGCAGGCGCCCACCTGAGTGATCTGCTGATTGGACTCGACCTTTATGCTCATTTCTTCCAGCTGCTTGACTACAGCTTCGACAGCCAGATCAATACCGCGTTTGAGTTCCATGGGGTTGGCCCCAGCCGCGACGTTTTTCAGGCCTTCTTCGAAGATCGCCTCAGCCAGAAGTGTAGCCGTAGTTGTCCCGTCACCGGCTATATTGGAAGTTTTGCTGGCCACTTCTTTGACCATCTGAGCTCCCATATTCTCATATGCTTCGTCCAGCTCAATTTCTTTGGCTACGGTTACGCCGTCTTTGGTTACCGTTGGTGAGCCGAAACTTTTTTCCAGAACAACGTTTCGCCCAGCCGGCCCCAGAGTAATTTTTACCGCCCGTGCGAGTTGTTTTACCCCGCGTCGCAGGGCCTCTCGGGCCTCTTGATCAAAAGCAATTTTTTTAGCTGCCATCTATCTGGACTCCTTAAAATTAGGGGTTCTACCCGTTTAAGCTTTAAGCCTGTTTTTGTTTAGGCAATAATTGCCAGAATATCGTCTTCCGACATAATCAGCATTTCTTTTGTACCCACGGTGATATCTGTGCCGGCGTAGCTGCTGAAGAGTACCTCGTCTCCTTTTTTCACCTGTATTTTAGCTCGCTTTCCGTCTTCCAGCAGTTTTCCTTCGCCCACGGCCACGATTTTCCCCCGCTTCGGTTTTTCCTTAGCTGAATCGGGTAGGACGATACCTCCTGCGGTCTTTGCCTCGGCCTCCAGACGCTGGATGAGTACCTTATCTCCCAACGGTCGAATCTTAGTCATAACAGCTCCTTTTCGATTCTTCGAATCAGCAACATCACTATCTTTGCCTGGCCATCGACTACGGCTAGGATTTCTTAGCTCGTTTCTGTTGGGCGCGGATTACGTCAGCCTATAACCCAACCGCCTTCGTTCAAATGAAGTGCAAAGCTCGTGCCATAGTCTCATCTATAAGCTCTGCCGGAATCCGGGGGATAGATAACTCTCATAAACACAATGCGTTATGTTTCAATTTTCCAATGGAGATGTCTGTCCCAACTGCTGGCAGTGCTGTTTATTTGTGTCCCGATCACTGTCAGTGTGCCGTTTGGGGCTGTCAATTTGGCACGACAGTGAATACGGCGGTCCGCCAGACGTCAAACCTACTAAGCTGTCCAGCAACCATGCTCTTGGGTCTGGGTGTGCACGTATTTATCCTTTGACCTGGGCCTGCCGCTATGGTAGTGATATGCAACTTGGAGTTGCGGCTCACGTCCGTTGCGCAACTGAAGGGGATTCTAGTGGTTATAGCCTATCTTGGTTATCTGTTCAGGAGCATTTCATGAGATTCCGAGTAACAAGTTTAGCTGTGGTTTGTCTGTTGTTTATTTCTCTTTCCGCTGCTGCTCAGCCGGATATTCTTTCGGCTGTTCCCGGTGACGCCTATGGCTTTGTGGCCACGAAGAGCCTGCAGGGCAGCTACGATAAGATCATGGCCTTCGCTGAGGCTATGGGCTTGCCCCCACTGGCCGACAACAAGTTGCTGGCCATTCAAGAGCACGTGGGCGATGTCGATCTTGATGGTCCGGCTGTGATTATCCTTTTGGACCCTCAGCAGTTTTCAAGTCAGCCCGTGGCACTGCTTCTCAGTGCCGCCGACGCCCAGGGCGTTCTCGATAACTACATCAGCGAGGCCGAGGGCTCCGATATTGAATTGCCCCCGGGGGTGGTCAAAGGTGATGATGGTTACTTGGCCGTTAAGAACGGTTTTGTTGTTTTTACTCCTAAGCCGGAGCAGGCCGCTGCTGTTTTGGCTAGCCAGACCTCGCTTGAGACTATGCCGGAAGTCGAAGCCGCTTTCGAGAAGGGTCAAATCGTCCTCGCTGGTGATCTTCAGCGGGCAGCCCCCTGGATAATTCAGATGCTCGGCATCGCCCAAGCCCAGATGATTGCCCAAATGGACCAGGGCCCTGCAGCAGCAGCCATGCCGCAGATGGACATGGCCAAGGAAATGTTCAGCTTGTATCTGGAACTGGCTCAGGACCTGCTCGAACAGACCGACAAGCTGGCCGTAGCCCTGGATATAAACGCCGAGCACGCCATTCTGACCAAAAAGGTTCTCTTCAAGGCCGATTCACCAGCCGCTGCCTTTATGAACGCCCAGGCAGGTCAGCCCACACCCGCCTATAACGCCTTACCGGGTGGGCCATTCCTGATAGCCGGCGGTGTTAATATGGCGTCGGAAGGGCTGCAGAGCCTGGCTAAAAGTGTTCTGGATAAGTTTATGAATTTGCCCAGCATTAAAGGAAAACTCCCAGAGGAACAAGCGCAACAATACCTGGCTGACCTCAAGGCTGGCATGGCCCAGCTTTTGGGCTGTTCCTTCACATTTAACCTGGGTAATCCAATGGCCGGCATGTTCAATATTGTTGCCCGGTATGACGTCTCCGACTCCGCGAGTTATCGAAAGCTAATGGAGAAAACGTCGTCGGGCGAAGGTGCATCTATGTGGGCCAAGGCTTCCGGTATGCCGGTTGAATATGTCTATACCAGTGCAGCCGAGACCTACTCGGATGTGGAAATCGATACAATCAAGATGCAGATAACCCCTCCTGCTGAGGGAGCCCAGGCTGATCCGAAGATGGCTCAGCAGATGCAGATGATGGCCATGATGTACGGGCCGGACATGACCTTCCGCATGGCTGCGCCTACGGATAAGCAGATGCTGTTTACTATGGGCGGAGGTTCTGAGTTGATGGAGCGGGCCATCAATGTCGCTCAGGGCAAAGGCTCAGTCCTGGCGGAGGAATCCGCCATAAAACAGGGCGCAGCCAATCTGCCCGCCAACAGGTTTGCCGAAGCCTACCTGGATCTTAGTCAGGTTATGCCCATGATAATGATGTTGACTATGGGCGGTCAGTCCGGTTCTATGCCGTCCGCTGCGACGGCAACACCCCCTGTATCGTTTAGTTGCTCAGCTGAAGCGAATACCTTCCGGGCTGATATGGTTCTACCATCGGCCACGGTCAAGAGCTTGGTCGAAGCGATAGGCCCGATGATAATGTCCCCGGGAATGGCCCCTGGCGGTGGCGAGCCACCCGACGAGGAGTTCTGATTGGAACTCGGGAATTTTTTAACCATTTAGGTATTCCGCAAGTTTTCTGAGGAACCCCTTCTGCACTGCCTCCGGAACATCTCTTAGAGACGGGTGATCGAATCCTCGTTCCATAGCTTCTGCGATGACGGGGTTGACTACCTGTGGGTTACCCACTAGATGCACAGCCAATGCGTCTGCCTCTTCCAGACTGCCACGGGCCATAGCCACCACGTATTCCTCTACGGTCATGGCGGCATCTTCGGGGTCTATTGGTTTGCCCTTGCCTTTGACAGTCTCCTTGTAATCTGTAGCTTGATTTTCCTTTGCCTCAGTCTCAGCTCTGTCTTGCAGTAGATCGTGCAGAGTCTGGCGGGTCCTGGCCATGAGCTGCTCACGCTGGGCCTCCTCTTCGGGGTCTACTTGTTCCAGTTCCAAGACCTCGGATTTCTCACTGGCTGGCAGAGGAATATACATACTGTGCCCGCAATGAGGGCATTTCCCCATTCTTCCGCCGAGTTCGTCGGCTGTCCGGATGGTCTTTTCACAATGTTCGCATTGGAATTCGATGGCCATAGATTTTGCACTCCTGGCCCTGTCGAGTGTTATTCGCCGATGACTTTCATCATCAGCCGTTTGCGTCTTTGTCCGTCGAACTCGGCGTAGAAGACTTGCTGCCATGGCCCAAGATCGAGTTGTCCCTTGGTAATAGGAACAATTACCTGATGGCCTACGAGGATATTTTTCAGATGGCTGTCGCCGTTTGTTTCGCCTGTGTTATGGTGCTGATAGTCTTCACCCATTGGTGCCAGGCCTTCCAGCCATTCGTCGATGTCCTCCAGGATGCCCGGCTCATCGTCGTTGATGAATACACCCGCTGTAATGTGCATAGCCGAAACCAGCACAAGGCCGTCCTGTATACCGCTTTTAGCTACCACCTTGGAGACGTTGTCGGTAATGTTGATGTAGGCTCGATGTTCCGGAGAATTGAACCAGAAGTACTCTGTCGTGGATTTCATGATCACTTCCTCCGTGTAGACGTGGGCTCAGCTTTGTGGTGGCTGCGCAGCACCAATTTTAGCGGCACCTCGCTGAATGGCAACAGGCTGCCCAGATGTTTTCTCAGGTATCGCTGGTAGGTCGGGTTCAGCAGCGTAGGATCATTTACGAACAAGACGATCTCCGGTGGATTAGCACCTATCTGCGTGGCATAATAGACCTTCACCAGCTTAGACCCACGGGCCGAACCTGGCCCTCTTTGGGCTAACACTGTTTGTAGGGCCTTGTTCAACTGAGCGGTACTCACCCGCGTGGAAGCCTGCTTATGCAGTTCGATCGCCAGGTCCACTGCCGAGGCCACGTTACGGCCTTGCTGGGCCGTTACAAAGCACAGCGGTGCCAGGGGCATAGCCGGCAGGACTTTTTCCAGATATTCATGATAATCTTCAGTCGACATCTTCCCCTTGGCCAGATCCCATTTGTTTATCACCAGTATGCACGGTTTTAGATTCTCTGTAATGTAGCTGGCCAATTTCTTATCCACACTGCTGATGGGCACTGTGGCCTCGATCATAAACAGCACCACATCAGCCCGGCGAATGGAGCGTGTTGCTCGGCTATAGCTGTAGAACTCAATGTCGTTAGCCAGTTTTGATTTTTTGCGCAGCCCCGCAGTGTCGATGGCCACAAAAGTATGGCTGTCCTTTTCGAAGCGTACATCTACGGAGTCCCGGGTTGTGCCGGCCACTTCCGAGACGATCATCCGCTGCTGCTGTGCCAGACAATTGATAAAGGTGCTTTTGCCTACATTACGTTTTCCCACCACAGCCAGTTTCATTACCGGCTCATCTACCTGGTCCGTGTCGTCCTCGGGCAGTTCCTGGACAATTCGATCTCGCAGCTGATCGTTCCCTCGCCCGTGCAAGGCCGATACCGCCAGGGGCTCCCCGAAGCCCAACTTATGAAATTGTCCAATCTGAGAGTCGAATTTCGCTGAATCCGCTTTGTTGGCCACCAGGATTACCGGTCGATCGCATCCCCGCAGCAGTCGGGCAACTTCCTCGTCCAGGCTAACCAAGCCGGTTTGTACGTCCACCACGAAGACTATGACCGCGGCTTCTGCCAGAGCGAACTTGATCTGCTCAGCAACACTGTCCGTCAGGTCAGCCGTGTCTTCGATCCCGTAGCCGCCGGTGTCCATTAATTCCAGAAAGCGATTCTGATGCTGAATAATGGCGCACACCCTGTCCCGAGTCACTCCGGGCGTCGCCTCGACGATACTGATCCGCCTGCGGGCCAGCCGATTGAAAAGACTGCTCTTGCCCACATTGGGTCGGCCGACTATAGCTATAATAGGAACAGGCACGTAGTTATCCTTGTCACTTTTTATTTTTGATTCTTTAGTCTTAGCCATCGGCTGCGCCAGGCGTCGCGCACCCGTTCAGTCATTCTTAGACCCAAACGCTGGGTAGAGTCTTTCCACACCTCTCGGCCGTAATCCTTCGTCCCAGGTTGTACGGACCCCCGTCCGAGCAGTCCCAGTAGCCCGATTCGAATCAATCCGCGAAATAACTTCAGTATTCTGTGCATGAGGCTACCGCACCACGGCTCGGCCCACGTTGGCCAGGATATCATTGGCATCGCGAGCTGTGCCGTCCAGTACCCCCCATAATTGAAAGCTGTCGATCTTGCTGTAATCGCGATAATACTCTGCTACCTCGCTTGCCCCACCGCTAGCCTGCTCCCCCCCCTGGTATTCTTTTTCTGCCAGCCAGGCAGCCACTTCTTCGTCATACTCCGCCGGGTAGATCAGAGCCACCACATACCGTGTTCCTTCCGGCGACTTGTTTTGGGCCAGATGCAGCTTTGCTCGGCAGGGGAACTCTCCCGCTTGTGCCAGCTCCAGGAGTTGCTGGTAGTCTTTCCGAGTCTGTTGTTGATCTCTCCCATGAAAAAACATTCCTGATTCCACCTGGAACACCTTGTTCGATAGGCCTTTTATCTCCAGACGACCATTGGGGTATGCCCGGTGGATCTTATATACCTTACCATCGCGGTACTTTTCGGACTCCAGCAGGATTTCGATCTCCCGGGCGGTGTAACCTACGCCGACCTGCCCTTCGAAGTCGAAGACATAAAGCCCTTCGTAGCGTTGTGGATTGTCAAGTTCCGGCAGTTTCATAGCCGGCTCCTCAAAATTAGGGCTTTGTTAGAACGATAGAAGCTGCTGTGCTGATTTTAGCAGAATAAGCTTTCTGCTGCAACCAGGTCGACGTCTTGTCTAAAGGATGGCCTCATAATCGATTTGCTGTAGGGCGAACAATACCCCCCCTCCTACAACGCCTTTGTGTACGTTCGTTTCCAGGTCTCGCGGCACAATAGCCAATACCTTAGTGCCCGAGGCCCGTTCGATAGCAGCCGGGTTGGTTTCCTCTGCTACGTTGGCGGTATCTGCCACGTAGGAATTGATGACCACTCCAGCCAGGCGCAATCCTCGGCTGCGGGCTATCTCAATAGTTAACAGCGTATGATTAATCGTACCCAGTCCCGGCCGGGACACGATTAATAACGGCAGATTGATCTGTTTTGCCAGGTCAGCCACAGTGAAGCCTTCAGCCAACGGCACCAGTAGGCCGCCGACTCCCTCTACTATTACTACGTCTTTATCTGCTACCAGGCGATTGTAGTATGTCTGCACTGACTTGAAGTCAATTGGACGTGCCCCGCGTTTGACGGCCACTTCCGGCGCCAATGGTTCGCGGTACCTCACCGGGCAGATATGCTCCAAGGATTCCGAACTATCAGCACAGTGGGCCAAAAACTCTGCATCTTCGCTGACTAATCCCTGCCGATCACTTCGACAGCCGGATGCTATAGGCTTGAAGACCCCGACCCGTTGGCCCTTGTCTCTGAGAACTTTGGCTATGCCGCCGGCAATTACTGTTTTGCCTACTTCGGTATCTGTGCCGGTTACGAATAGCCCCCTGGCTGGGGCGAATTCGTTGCTTGGGTGGGTCTTCATTTTACTTTTCCTGCTGGGCCTTTGACTTAAGCAAAGTCCGGCAATCCCGAAGGGTCGCTTCCAGGGCGTCAAAAAGGAAATCTATATTTGTCGCGGAAATACTCAATGGCGGCATAAGTACGATAACATCCCCCAACGGCCGAAGTATAACGCCATGCTTCCTGATGGCCAGGCAAATATGAGCCCCGATGCGTTGCTCACAATCAAAAGCCCGTTTAGTAGCCGGATCAGCCACCAACTCCACTCCACCCATAAATCCTTTATAGCGTACATCGCCAACAAAGTCGTGCCGCTTGAGCTGTTCCAGCCGTTTGCCGAATTGTTCTATTCTAGCCGGCAGCTGTTCAAGTACCTTACCTTTGGCGAATACATCTAGGTTAGCCAATGCTGCCGCGCAGGCCAACGCGTTACCCGTGTAGGTGTGCCCATGATAGAAGGTGCATCCCGGTTGGTTGAAGGACTCAAAAATCTCTTCGCTGGCTAGAGTAGCCGCCAAAGGCAGATACCCACCCGTAATCCCCTTGGCCAGGCACATGATATCGGGCTGCACATCTTCGTGTTCGCAGGCGAACATCTTTCCCGTTCGGCCAAAGCCCACAGCCACCTCATCTGCTATCAGCCGGACCCCGTATTGTTGGGTGATCTGGCGAATTCGTCTCAGATATCCTTCAGGCGCTACGATAATTCCACCTGCGCCTTGCACGATTGGCTCGATTACCATAGCCGCGATTTCGTCAGCCCGTTGGGAGAGTATCTCTTCGACCTTTTGGGCACAGGCCAGTCCACAATTGGTCCGCTTTAGCCCTAACTCGCAGCGATAACAGTACGGCGACGGTGCCAGATAGGTTTTGAACAATAGCGGTTTGTATGTTTCGTGAAACAGATCGATTCCCCCCAGGCTCACCGAACCCAGCGTATCACCGTGATAACCATTCCGCAGGACCAGGAAGCTGTTTCTTTGTTTGCCCAGGTTTCGCCAATACTGAAAGGCGATTTTGGCCGCTGCTTCGACTGCGGTTGAGCCGTTATCGGAGAAGAAGACTTTTTCCAGGCCGGCCGGTGCCATCTTAACCAGCCGTTGGGCCAGTTGGGCCGATGGTGGAGAAATCAGGCCCAGCAGAGTGCTGTGTGCAATTTTGCCTAGTTGTTCCTTTATAGCCTGATCGATTTCTTTGACCTGATGGCCATGCACATTGCACCACAGGCTGGAGACTCCGTCCAGATATCGTCGGCCATGGTTATCAATCAGGTACTCCCCTTGTCCAGCCTCGATGACCAGTTGTTCTTGGCTGGCCCATTGAGCCATGGGGGTAAAGGGATGCCACAGATAACGGCGATCCTGTTCGATAGGCTGTAGTGGCTCATTAGTCATCTTAATTTCCCGGCTTACGGCTCTGATGGTTTGTACGCCGCCATTAGTATAGTATTATTGTGGGTCGTTTATCAACAAATGACATGGGTACTTAGGTAGTAAGACTTCTGCAAAATGAGTGATGGAAGAGATGGCTTGCTGAATTGACGATAAGTTTTGGCTGTGCAGAACGATGTTTTGAGGGTTTGACGGTGGTTTAGAGATAATTAGCGGCTCAAGAGGCCGTTGTTAGACAGAAAGCTTCTGTGGCTTTCTGAGAAGCTCTTTGAAAAGTGAATCTTTCAGCAGCGCAGAACCGCTAGTACTCTGTCAAGACTAATTCTATGAAGATGATTCCATGATTTTGCCGACATTTTATGCAGGGACGTATCCCTTTTGCATGGAGGTAAGATCATAGGTCAGCGTGTCAAGTACATCGTCACATTGACAAGTAAAGAACGAGAATCCCTGACCCGACTGATCAAGGCGGGGAAAACCCAGGCCTATAGGATCAAGCACGCCAGTATCCTATTGGCGGCCGATATGAACGGTCCAAACGAAAGGGACAAGCAGATCGCTGCCTGGCTGCATTGCCACGCCAATACGGTCGTCAACATTCGCAAGCGATTCGTGGAACAGGGCCTGGAAGCGGCGTTGGGACAGAAGAAGCGACAAACCCCGCCGGTCTTACCCAGCGGGCTTCATTCTGCCAGAGACAGTTTCGCACTGTTACACTCAATGGAG
>JAACET010000126.1 GCA_011682385.1 Actinomycetota bacterium
TCGATACGCCCCGTCTAGGGCGGATATGGCTATATAGCAAGAAGGGGCCAGCCGTCAAGCCAGTCCCTTTTGTCCGCACTCGTGTTGAGCTGAGTTCCAGCCTACTCTCTCTCTCTAATTCTGCCCTCTCACGATGCGTTTGAGCACATCGACTACCTTTACGCGAGATATGTCTTCGCTGATTTGCTTTTCCAGTTGGTCGAAATCTCGCACCGGCACCGGCCCGGAAAGTATCGTCACCGACGCGCCGTTAGCTTTAGCCAGCCCCAGTGATCCGTCGCCGGTGACAGTTACTATCCATCGGCCCTCACTTAGCGAGCGATAGACCGCATTGCCGTAACGGGCTGCCGGATCGTTCCAGTCCACTTGTTCCAGCTTCTCGTCGATTACCAGCCCCTCACTTGGCGGCGTATGGCCGTCGTATATCCGCCGAATCCAGAGCCTGCCGTCCAGCAGCACGTAATCGCAGTAGATTTCCTGCGCCGGATCGAATGGCGTATCGATCATCCTGTCCACGCCTTCGATGGTGCGGATAGCCAAGGAGAGTTTTCCGTTTTTGACGATCAGTTCGGTCACTGCCGTTTTCCGAACCGCTTGGTTGTACATCGATCGCAGCGACTCGTATTCGTTGCTTAGTCCCGCCAGCCGGTTGCGATAGATGTCCACTTCCACCTTCCCCGACGCCCAGTGATATCCCGCCAGGCCTATCCCGCCCAGCAGGGCCAGGACGATTACGGTTTTGATGAATTTCATCATGGTTATGCACCTCAGTGTTTTGATCTACATTTGACCTCTATCGACCTGTTGGTCCTGATTTCGTGACCGAATATTACCATCGGCGCATGAAAAACGGGCCAGCCGTCTGCCGGCCCGCCCGTGTAATTACAGTTTGCTGGGCAGCTACTTGACTTGTTTATTTGGAGCTAGCACCAGGCTCAGGGCCTTTAACGGCTCCTTCGTTTTGCCTGCCAACAGATTTCCAGATCGTCTATTCACGTATACCTTTTTCGCCTGTTCTTTGCAGTGTTGTTTTCTGTAGCCTCTTGCTTTATTTATTCCTGACACGGCGAAGAGCCCGCGAAACCCGACTCTCGCTTTTAAAAGTGCATCGTAGATATTATCGATAGCGGCCAATTGTTTTACAACCTGTTTCGAGTATTCTTCTTTTGAAAAGGCCGACTCCAGTAGCTCTGTGTAATCTCCCGTTATTTTTTTTCTGAAATTTGGCTTCAACAGCTTTTCGTAGAACAAAGTGTCCAGAATCATCTTTTGTTGACTGGCCTGAACTACAACCTGTTTCGTGAAGTTTATAGGAGCGCTGACATTTACCTTCTGCATATTTCCGTAGTATTGCTCTGCTATTTCTTTGGTCCGTCTGTCAAATTCAGCCCCTGGCATATACTTATTGATTCTTTCCAGAGCCAGATCCAGACAGGCCCTATGGGCCTCGTTACCTATAGCCACAATTCGCTCCAGGCCATGTTTTTTGATCGCATCTTCCAGGGTGGGTGATCTGCGTCTTGACTGACTCACGTAATCGGCATTTGTTTTTAGAACGTGGGTTAGTATGGCCTGATAATTAGCTCTTATGTCTTTTGGATAACTTGCCAGCTTCAGTGCATCTTCGTGCTTGGCTGTCGATGATATCTGCGTGATTATTGTTTTGCGGAATTGCTCGGTCCCGGCAGCTTCAGCCGGACTGCCGCCTGGGCCGACAGCCATGGCCAGACATGCTGCTAGGATAATCGCTAAGGCTTTTGGAGTTTTCATTATTTTTCCGATGCCGCGACGTATCGAGCGGTTGGACCCCTTCCCCCGGAATGTTCCACGGGAACTGTTCAGGATCGTTGCTGAGCCCCCCCGCTATATGCTAAGTATATCACATCTATCGGACATTTGCACTTCTCTTGCAAGTTTTTCCGTGTAACGAGATTTCCGGAACAGCCTAACCCGGTGATTATCGGAACCATCTACTTAGCCACATATAATCCCCCGTCCTTGCCACAGACATCGCTGAACCGCCCAGGCTGAATAGCTCGCGTTTGGCGCGCAGACTCTGAGCGAGTCCCTTGATCAGGCTGACCAAGAGATTCGCTCAGAAGATCATATATTAGGGGGTAAAATCTACCAGCGACGTCCGCCGCCACCGCCGCCTCTTCCGCCGCGATCGCCGCCTCTTCCACCGCCGCCACCGCCGCCACCGCCGCGGTCAACTCTGGGCTTGGCTACGTTTACGGTGATGGCCCGGCCGGCCAGATCGCTACCGTTGAGAGCCTCGATTGCTGCTGCGGCCTCATCGTCGTTAGCCATCTCTACAAATCCAAAGCCGCGAGAGCGACCGGTCATCCGATCGGTTACTACGCTGGCCTTGTTGACGGTCCCATGAGCACCAAAAGCCTCTTGCAGTTGGGCGTCCGAGACGTCGAAAGAAAGATTCCCTACATAAATGTTCGTCATAACAGTAACTCCAGGCGACGATTCAGATTTTGATTGACGTGTAATCAAACCAGAAAGGTGTCGCAGTGCAGAATAAACCGGCCAGAATGTTAGCATGGACCGTTGCCCCTGTCAAAACCATTTTTTAATTAAAAAAAACACTATTTTTTTGCCTGGAAGTCGTTTCAAAACCCGCTTTCGTTGCGAGAACGTGCAATTTTGTTGGCAGGCAATGAGCGAGAACGATGGCATATTTGGAAAATATGTTGAGTTTGAGCGAAGCAGTCAGGCAGCAAAAGGGCCGGTCGCAGCAGAAATTGGGGTTTTGAAATGGCTTCCAGAGCCTTGCCCCCTGAGCAGTTTTCACCATATGACGCCGGTTGCCTATTGGGTTTATCTCCCGTCCGATGGTATAATCCTCCCGGCTAGCCCGGTCTTTCCCGGCCACAGCCGAAAGTCAATCCGCACTATTATGGAGTAAACGGCAATGAAACATTCCCTCAGTCCTGACCTCAGCGGCAAGATCGCCCTGGTCACTGGTGCCGGCCGTGGTATAGGCCGCTCTATTGCCCAGGCTCTGGCCGATTCTGGTGCTCACGTGGTCCTTGCCGCTCGCACCGCCGGCCAGATCAAGGCCCTGGCCGATGAAATCACCGCCGACGGTGGCCAGGCTACAGCCATCGCTACTGACGTAGCCGACGAGGCCGGTGTCCGGAAGCTTTTGGCCGAGACATCTAAAATCGGCCCCTTGGACATCCTCATCAACTGTGCCGGCATTGGTCGTTTCGGAGCCCTCCAGGATTTTTCCACCCAGGATTTCGACACTATTCTAGCCGTCAATTTGCGGGGCACCTTTTTGTGCTGTCGAGAGGCCATGCGCATCATGGCCGCTGAGAACGCCGGCTTTATTATCAACATCTCCAGCGTCGTTGGTATAAAGGGCTATCCGAACCAGGCCGCTTATACTGCCAGCAAGCATGGCGTCGTCGGCTTGACCAAATCACTGGCCATTGAAGCCCAGGAGCATAACGTGCGGGTAAGCGTGATTTTGCCCGGCGGCGTGGACACCGAGTTAGTGGCCCAGGCTCGTCCGGACCTTGACCGTTCAATTCTGATGCATCCGGAGGATATCTCTCAGGCTGTTTTGTATCTGCTCTCGCTGTCCGATCGCGCCCACGTCGACCAGATTTACATTCGCCGCCGCAGTAGCAGCCCCTTCTAGCCTGGCTCAACCGAAGAGCAACGAATGGAAACCAGGGACAACAATGCGAGAGACCGTGCTATGCAAGACATCGCCCTGTGTCACAACTGCCTGGCGGATAATCATCCTGGCTCCCGGTTTTGAGCATCACTGTTACAAACACCCGGCTGCACGAAGCTTTCGTGGCTTGTGTTACATGAAGTCCCCCCGGTTTCCAAAAGACACTCCACGTTATCGGAGCTTTCTTTCCCTCCTTTTTTTTACTTCGTGACCTTCGTGCCTTCGTGGCGAGGTCTTTCCGTTTCTTCAAATGCTCCCTGGCCTTGACGCATAATTCTAGCCCGGTTAGTATAGCTTTGCCGACACATTGGCACAACCGCATTGTAAGCCTGGAATTAGGGCTTGGCGCGAACCTTTCTATCCCTTTGTTCGTATGAGGAATGGCCGGATGGCTCAAGGCATATCTGACGAAAGCCTATTTGGCCAGTATTGTGCGGGAGCAACGGAATTACTGGAGGTTCTTATCAACCGCTACCGCCAGGAGTTATACGCATTTCTGGCCCGGTTCCTTGGTGATGAAATTTTAGCCCAGGACGTCTTTCAGGAGACCTTTTTGCAGGTGCATTTATCCAAGCACACTTTTCAGCAGGGCCGAGCCTTTAGGCCGTGGCTCTTTGCCGTGGCTGCCAATAAGGCCCGTGATGCCATGCGTGTTCGCAGCCGAAAGAGGACGGTCTCGCTTGATGCCTCACCGTCTGGGGACCAGACCGATGTAGCCGGCAGTTTTGTGGAGTTGATTGCTTCAGACGAACTTGCTCCGGTTGCCAAGCTTTCCCGGGCCGAGTCTGCTTCGGCCGTTCGCCGGGTTATTGCGGATATGCCCGATCATTTGCGTCAGGTGCTTCTGTTGGCCTATTTCCAACAGTTGCCTTACAAGGATATTGCCGAGATTGTGGACATACCGCTGGGTACCGTAAAGAGTCGCCTGCACAGCGCCTTGGCTCGTTTCGCAACGCTGTGGTCCAAAAGAGCGTCATCGTCGATAGGTTACGACCAACCGCGTTCCGTTGAACTTGAGGGTGAGTCAGAATGACTGAGTTGTCCGTTCAGCAGCGTCAGCAGATCACCGACTACCACCTGGGTTTGCTCGATGAGCCCGAGGCTGCCGAGGTCGAGCGTTTGTTGGCCGAGTCCAGCCAAGCCCGTGATTTCCTCCAGCGTTTGGAGCAGGTCTTGGAACCGCTCAAGTCACTGCCGGAGCCCAAGGCCCCCGATTTGCTTGTCTCGCTGACCTTAGCCAGGGTCAACTCCGCCGCCTCACTTCAAGGTGGAAGTTCACTCAAGCTCGTTTCCCAGGACCGGGATTCCGCCCCGCTTCGACCTCGCTTGTTGCGTTGGCCGGAACTGATTACCATCGCGGCTTCTATTGCCTTGTTGGTCGGCTTTTTGGTGCCCGTCGTCCGTCAATGGCGTCAGTTGTCCCTTCGAGAGAGTTGTGCCTATCAGCAGGCCTCCATTGGCGCAGGCCTGCGTAGCTATGCCGGCGACCACGGCGGCAACCTTCCCCGTCTGCCCGACAATGAGGGCAAGGCCTGGATGCGGATTGGCCGCGTCAGTCCCAAGCGTACGGACACATCCAACTTGT
>JAACET010000127.1 GCA_011682385.1 Actinomycetota bacterium
ATATCTGCAAGGGCGTGGCCGCCTTCTTCGCCGGGATACCAGGCCTCGAGTATGGCTGGTACCTGCTCGGCAATCCAAGAAATGCTCATCGGCCGACCGTTGATTAAAACGACTATTGTCGGTGTGCCGGTGGCCATAACGGCCTCCACAAGCTCCTGCTGAACACCAGGCAGGTTCAGGTCAGCCCGGTCGTGCCCTTCACCACACAAGGAAGAGCGGGCTTGTTTACCTTTGATGCTCCAACCGACACCGCCCAGACTCATACTAGATTCGCCTACAAAAATGATGGCCACCTCTGATTGCTCCGCTGCCGCTACTGCTTTGGCGAATCCACCCTGGTCAAGTTCGTAGAGCCCGCATCCGGGTGCGTAGATAACCTTGGTTTTGGGCGATACGGCCTTGCGTATGCCCTCGAGCGGCGTGACGTCAGAGGATTTGGGGACACAATAGTCGCCCAGCTCAGCCACGTCGGCGTTTGGTCCGATTACCGCAACGGACCTGATCGTTTTATTCAGGGGCAACAGGTTGCCCTTATTCTTCAAAAGAACTATCGACTCTTGGGCAGCCTGCCTGGCCAGCAGACGGTGCCTAGGATGGTTAATTATTTTGCTGACGAGCTTGGGCTCAGCGAAGGGATTCTCAAACAAACCAGCCAGGAATTTGACTCTTAAGATGTTGCCCACAGCCTGATCTATCAAGTCAATTGAAATCTTACCGGCTCTGACTAACTTCAAAAGCTCTTGGCCGTAGGCCCAAATGTCGGGAGCCTCCATATCCAAGCCTGCCTCTAGTGCCTGTCGGCCAGCTTCAGCGGCACTGCCCGCGGTTCTGTGGACTGAATGGAGCATTTGTATCGCTCCATAATCCGCGAAGGTGTAACCGTAGAAGCCCCACTCCTGGCGGATGATTTTTCTGAGCAGAAACTTCGAGGCTGAGCACGGTATGCCGTCAAACTCGCTGTAGGCCGGCATTATCGACAACGCGCCTGCCTCAGTCAAGCCGCTCTAAACGGTTCGAGATAAGTGTCTCTCAGCTCTCTTTCGCCAACCGCTACGGGGGCCAGATTGACACCGCCTTGGGGACTGCCGTGGGCTGCGAAATGTTTTAACGTGGCTATCAGGTGCTGACGGTCAACGTTTGGCCCTTCTCCCTGGAGTCCCTGGACGTAGGCCACACCCATCCGACTGACCAGATAAGGGTCCTCGCCGTAAGTCTCCTCTACCCGTCCCCAGCGAGGGTCTCTGGCCAGATCCAGGTCCGGAGAGAAAGCCTGACAAACCCCCACCGTCCTGGCCTCCTTGGCAGCGGTTGTGGCTATTTTCCTCAGTAGATCATCATTCCAGGTGCTGGCCAGCCCGACAGCCTGTGGAAAAACTGTCGCCCCTGGTGACAGGTGACCATGGAGACATTCCGAAATAATAAGGGCCGGTATCTTCAGACGCGTGTTATTAATTAGGAATCTCTGAATAGCATTTACAAGCACAGCTGTTTTTTTAGACGCCATTCGGGGGTCTTGCAGGCCGCCGATCCCCAGACCCTTAAAAAACTTTTTAGCCGGCCCGGCAGAAAACTGCCCCTTTACTGCGAATTGGAGGCAATCTCCAAAACCCATCTGTCTTATCTTTTCTTCGAGGGTCATTCTACGGAGCAAATCTTTTACTCTCGCCTCGGTGGGTTTTAGATAGATTGCGGTTCTTGGTTGCGTTTTCACCTTGTATTATCTCCATGATGCAGGGTTTCACTGCTAATGGAACTCATCAACTGCCTCGAAGAAAGCCGCGATGTTCTCCCAGGGTACCTCCGGTCCCAGCACGTGTGAGGGACATAAGATAAGTCCGCCGTCATGCCCGGCTTTTGTAATCCGGTCTTCAACCTCCCGGCGAACATCATCCACAGACCCGAAGGGCAGCGTCTGTTGTACGCTTATCGTTCCGAAAAAGCATAAATCTTGGCCGTAGCTCTGCTTTATTTCGGCAACATCATTACATTCCGGCTGCAGGGGATTAAGAATTTCAACTCCGACTTCTATCAACTTGGGGATCAGGTCCGATACTTTGCCGTCAGAGTGATAAAAAATCTTCACCTCAGGCCGAATAGCTTTAACGGCCTTGATGGTCGCGGCCAGGTGAGGTCCGAGGAATTCCTGCCAGGTATCGACACTCATCATCATGCCGGTCTGCGAGGCTACGTCATCACCGAGCATAACGATATCCACACCAGCTTTAGCCATGCCCACGGCCAAGGCCTTTTGGTAATAGGCGGTATGGTCGAACATAAAATGAGCGACCTCGGGGTTTATCATCATATCTTCGAGCAGGTTTTCCATTCCACGTATGTACCAGGCCTGTTCAAAGATCGATCCAGCGAAGCCAGCTACGGCAACCCCGTCCTGATCATGAAGAAACGCCACCCTCTCGGCCATCCCCTCATAACGATAAGACTGATCCAGATCAGGCCAAGGATATTCTCTTATCCGCCCGAAGTTGTCAATACCTGCCAGTGGCGATTCAATATGGACGAAATGCTGAAAACTACCCGGCCGCCACCAAACACCCCACTCGTCAGCATTAGCGCCCACTGACTCCTGGGAAGTCGCAGCTCCTTTGCGGGCCTCTTTAGCCTTTTCAGGGAGCCATTCGGCAAATCGCTCTGGGGATAACTTTGTCGGATTCTGAACAACGCCTGTAATATCCATGCTGAAATATTCGCGAGGTGATTTTGGCGAACATCGTTTTTTGAGTAATTCCTGTATGGCAGGTACATAACCTATCAACTCGCCGTAAAGCAGCCTCGGCGTACGATCGGGCTTCTGGTGATTCAGAGCTGTCAGGACTCTTTGTCGTGATGACATCTGGTCACGGTGGTGTGAGTGGGCTGGCATAGATATCCGCTAGTCTTTATTGGGCTTAGCTGTGATGGTTTGCCCGACACTCCGAACACCATCATGAAAAGATTTAACGGAGTCCGCCAAAATATTGACAAGTTCACCACAAATAATAAAACAAAATCCTCTTTCCATCCAAAAACGAGCCTGATCGATATTGCCCACGACCATGCCACAGGGCTTATTATGCTTGCGGCAGATATTCATGACCTTCTCGATCGCTTCGGATACCACCGGCGAGTCACTGTCCATCACGGTCTGGCCCAGACTTACGGCCAGATCGTAGGGGCCAACCATAACCGCATCGATAAAGTCATCCCTTTTGAGCAGGTCCGGCAAGGCCTTTATCCCGGCAATGCTTTCAACCTGGATCATGCGAAAAAAGTCTTTTTCGTATTCATCCCAGCTCGCACGATTATGCTCTGTGATCCACGATACACTTTGACCTCCGGGACTGCGAGTACCCTTTGGAGGCAAATAGGATGCTTGTCTGAGAATATCGATTTGCTCAGCGCGTTCGACGTACGGAATTATGATTCCGCTCGGCCCAGCGTCCATATACCGTCTTATCAGATGATAGTTGGCTGTTTCTGCCCGAAGGATCAGGGGCAGATCCAAGAGTCTGGCTACCCGACACATTTCATCAACCTGCTGTAATGTAAAAGCTGAATGCTCGCAGCAGAGCCAGACCAGGTCGTAGCCGCTGCGCTTGATTATCTCGAGATATCCCGGCCAGCAGTGATATATCATTAACGCCCCCAGACACAGTTGGCGGTTAGCTAATTTGGTTTTCAAGTTCTTGGCAAGCATTTGAGTGATCCTCTCCGTTGTGTTTTAATTACCTGATTTACCGGCCAGCGTCAACTGAACGGCGTTGAAAACCTGGCCGCAGCAAGCACTTCTCGAAACTCGGCCAAGTCGATGCCTTGGCCCAGCAGGTAATACGCCCGTCCCCGCGGGCCATAGCGGGCACAGTGAACGAGTACTTTGAATTCATCGCCGTCAGGGCAGGCGAATGGGTCTTGCTGCTGATCCGCCACGGGCCAGATGACTTGCCGGCCTAAATCCTTACCACGTACCTCGAAGCGGTTGGCTGGACTGCAAATGCGGGCCAACAAAGGCGGCTCTACCAAACGGATTCGAGCCTTGCTGTACATCCCCACCGGCCGATTATCAGGCCTCAGCCACAAAAACAGGCGTACGTCATCCGCAAGGTCCACACGCTCAACGAAAGTAGTATCGGTTAAGAACACCCCGTCCGGCACGGTCATTTCATAGTTTTTTTCGATGGGGTTGGCAAAGCCGAGGTAGTTACTCAGCATCCCGGTCCATCTATGCACGCAGCCCTCGAAGGACTCTCCCCAAGCCTCGCAGCGTATGGATTGCGGGTCGTAGCTGATCTGTCGTTCCCGCAGTGCAGCCAAAATATCATTTGCCAAAGTCCGGGACATAGCCACAATCTTAAGGTCGCGCCAATCCGCGTCAGCACCAAGGATGCTCAGCGCTTCGAGGTACTCGCTGCCCACCTCGCCGGCAAAGGTTTCCGGCAAGCCATGAAAGTAATTGGAGCCCTGCTCTTTGCGTAAGGTCCGGTCGAACGAGATGAAGCGGTCAGCCAGCTTTTTAGCAGCCAGTTCTTTCAATTCCAGCGTCGATTCGGAATCGGATATTGGATAAATAAACAGGCCTTCATTTGGGCCCATCGTTTCGATTGCTTTCCGCCATCGACTGGCCACAGTCTGCTCGCGGCCAACCAGTTTATCCCACATACAGGGCTCAAAACGATCAAGACGGGGCTGGACGTAACAAAATGGATGAATCAGAAAATAAAGTCGCTCAAGTTTTGCCATGACTTTGCTCTCTAAGATGGACGTGGGTTCCAACGAATAACCTGAGTGTTCCACGGCTCAATGGGCTGGCCTTTCGCGTTTGACCTGGTAGCCCCAGCCACGGTGACGATGGTACCGTCTTCCAGGGCCACGCTGGCTGCGTAACCGTTACCGGCCAGCAGATGATAAACATCGCGGGACCAAGTCTTACCGCCATCTTCACTTACTCGGCCCAGAGTCTCAAGGCTTTCATACGGACGACGTTTGTCATGTACCAAAACAACTCGACCATCCGGTAATTCGACAAGTTGGCCATGACATTGCCCGAACACCAGCAACGGTTTGCCGTCGGCATCGAACAACGGACGCAGGTTTTTCCAGGTTTTGCCCTTATCTTCGGAGTCGCCCAAAAAGACATGTTGAAAGATTCGGCCCACGCCATCGGCCCCCTCTGTCTTTCCGCCCCAGCGCTGGATCATGGCCTTATGCCAATCAAGCTGCCGGCCCGAATAACGAAACGCCGCTAACAACCTCCCGGTTTTCAGTTCAATTATGTGCGTTTCCAGGCATCCGGGGAACGTACCGCCCAGGCCTGAATATATGGTGTCTGACCCGTTGTTACGCAACCTGAGCATTTTGCCATTGGGGTCGCCTCCCTGCCAGGTAACGCCAGCATCTGCGGAGCGATAAACACAGTGCGGGAAATCAGGCAAGCCCTGGCCTTCTTTGGCACTGTTCCATCGGGCTACCGGAAAGATGATCGTGCCGTCCGATAACTGAGTCAAGCTCAAAAATCCTTCTCCGATGTTTTCGTAGGGATCTGCTGGAATAGTACTGATCTGCTCCCAGTGTCTTCCTTTATCGGAGGATTTATTGATGCAGATGCGCGTTCGATCGCCGATGAGATTTCCGCCATCGGTAGCCAGAAAGATATCATCGTTCAGTACCGTGAAAGCCGTCAGCACACTTCCGCTAGGCAGACTAATCAGCTCGCTCGTCCAGGTTACACCACTATCAGCCGAACGGAACAACCGCTGGGCCAACTTTCTTATACTGCCGCCGGCTCCAAAAGCAGCTACTGTCGCTGCATAGATATCGCCATTTTGCGTTCGTCCCATGCATACTTCACCGCGTCCCTGCTGTTCGGGAAAATCAAGTCGCATCCGCTGACACGCAAGGGCGTCCAATCTTCCATCTCCCTCAACGACAAGTTGATCCGGTCGGGCATAATAAGAACTGTTACTCACACTTGCCTCCTCTTGCTGTGCCCTTAAGATCGTATCTGATTTCAGTGTAAAGGGTCTCGTAGCCGCAATCTAATACTTTCAATCTCACCGCCGCTCCGTTATCCGTCCGGCACAACTGATAGGGATGATCCACCTCCCCGCCAGCGTGCAAAAGACGTTTGACTTCTAAAACCTTGGCCTTGGGCGGCAGAGGGATCGTGGCGGTACGGCTCTCGGAGGAACCAATTCGAGCACAATGCTCGCTATAGGTCACAAAACAACGGGGGCTGACAGCCAGCGAGGCGTACCAACCGGCCAAAGGTCCCTGTGTTCTTTTGCGCCACTGTTCTGTGGGCCGATCATGATCGCAGCTAACGCGGAACAGATCGCTTCTGCTTTGGGGGGCATTCATATAGACCTGCACACCGGCTGTACGACGCAACTGATCCTTTAACGGCAGATCGCGATAATGGCCGTAAGGATGTATAGCTTTTGTCAGGCCACCATATTCGGGTATGTTCCAGGCCAGCATCCCCATGAAAAACTCCAGGCCCTTAGTCTGCGAACAGTAATAGTGGTCTGTGTTTATCAATACATCACTCATCGTGCGTGTGAATATCTGTCCGCGTTTATAGTAATCATCGGTCTCGCTTGGCCAATGCTCGATTAGCTGTACCTGGTCCACGTAAGGCTGAATATAGCAGGCCAGGCCAGCGATGCGCCGAACCATGGCCTCGGGCTTTATCTGTTTGACCTTCTTATAGACCATCTTGTGAACTTTGTAGACCAGCAGATCGCCCGTGCCCCAGTCGGGATCGTGAAACTCATAGAAACGCGGGTCCGGCCCGATAGAGTTATTATGGGCCAGCCAATCAGCATTCAGACATCCCGATTTGTCCGAAAGCAGGAATTCCAG
>JAACET010000128.1 GCA_011682385.1 Actinomycetota bacterium
TTGACCTCTTGCCCCCGCACTACGGTGGTATCTCGCCTGGACGAGGCTCGCGCCGCCCGCCAGCCGGACTTAGCCTGCCTCTAGGCTCCTATTTTGCCCTCCTTCCTTTGCGTCCAATGCTTTTTTTTCTGTCATTCGGCACTTGATGCGGAATCCGGAGGTTTTTTCTAATGCCCCCGACCTACGTGTCGGGGGTCTGCTGCCGTATTTAGCCCCGGGTTTCACCCGGGGTTTCTTTGTCTTTTTAATCTATGTTTATCGGTAGCTAATTCTATTATCCGTTTCTTTCTCTGCTTTCTTGCTCTCTTCAACTTCGTGACCTTCGTGTCCTTCGTGGTGATTTCTTTCTGACCTTTCGTATGCTCTCGCAGTGACTCACTATTAATTGCTTCGGGCCATCGGGATTGCACTTGATCAACACATTCGTCGCCCCAAAGTTTTGGTGAACAAAACCATACCGCCCCAGCTCCGCCTTAAGCTCCGCTAGGGCCTGGGCCACTTCTTCTTTCTCGCTATATTCGGCGAGATTGATTGCTCCGGGAACCGTCTCGGTAATCAGAATCGACTCGCTACCATACAGCCCGATCTGTTTGCACAGCCAAGCCAAGGGCATTACCGTAGGAATCAGGCGATTCAGCAGGGCGAATCCGTTTTCGTAGGCCCGTTGGGCCGGCGATTTTTTTAGACCTGCCGCCCGCCTGAACAATTTGCAGTGTACGTCTAGCTCCACTTGTCCCACCTTCAGTTTCCGCCCGACCACCAGGCTGTCCCCGGAATCACTTACTGTTTCCGCGCCGGCAAAAAGTCCCCGCGGATTCTCCAGGGCCTTTAGCCACTGTTGCGGCGTAAATTTCGAGTTTGAGGCCGCACTGTCCGGCAGGGGTCTTTTTGTTGTCAGCAGCACCGAGCCTTTCCAGTTTTTCACCGGCCGAATTCGCCTGAAGTATTCATTGTTTCCACAGCTGCGCTTGTCTCGCCCCGCCCACCTGCGCAGACTCTGCTTCCAGGCCATCCGTTCGATCTTCGGCTGCAAGCACCGGATATCCTTTTCGTTTTGCAGTCCGGTTACCGCCAGGTACTCTGCCAGGAATTTCTTTCGTTGTTCGCTGTTCAGGTAATAGTTGACTGCCGCGTAGCAGCAAGCCAGATTCTGCTGGGCGGCTTTGTTTATTTTCCCGGTGTCCTCGGATGGAATTTTATGAAGTTTCTGCAAATCAGTAAGGATCAGCTCTTGTTTGCCGTCGGATTTGATGCGGATCAGAAAGTTTCCCAGGTGTGGATCGGCCTGGGCCAGCCCTGCCCGATGGCCTCTCCCCAGCAGTTCTGCCAGTAGCCTGACCAGTTGGTCGTCCATCGGATTTTCTTGCAGATAGACATCTAATGGTTCAGCCGCTTCTACAGCCGCGGTTATGAGGATGCTTGTTCCGCCGGTTCCCCGCCATCCTTTCTGGGCAAAGGCCAAGGGCTTTGGGCAGTTCACTCCTGCTGCTTGGGCCAGTTGATGGTTTTTGAATTCTACTGCCGCCGGGCTCGACCGAAACAGGCGTTTCACCCAGCCGACAAGCCCCCCGGGCTCGTAGCGTTTGACATAGACGTTTATTTCATCCAGCCGAACTCGCCATATTTTCCGACGGGGATTACCCTTGACCAGCACTGCCCGTTTGTCGCCCGCCAGGTCCACCCAATTCGGAGCCTCCGGCCCTAGTAATTGATTTTCATAACCCGGCTCAACCCAGAAACTCATCCCGCACGTTTTATGATTTTTTTGCATCAATTCATTTAGCCCCCGCATTTATCCGGCGATTTCCTTTGGACTATATCAAAAATCAAAAAGCAAATATCAAAAATACATATCAAAGATCAAATATTACGGACCTTAGTACCTTCTTCTTATCTATGTTCATCTGTGAAATCTGTGGCTAATCATCTTCTTCTTTTTCTGCTTTGTGCCTCTGTGCCTTTGCCCCTTTGTGCCTTTCTTCATCTGTGGCTAATTCTCTTTGTTTTTTTACTTCGTGACCTTCGTGCCTTCGTGGTGAATTCTTTCCGTTTCTTTATTTTTATCTTCGTGGCGATTTCTTCGCATTGAGGCCTTTAGCAGCCAATTGCACCCGAAACTGTTCAGCCTCCCATTTCTTTATGAAATCCCGTTGTTTGCCGGTCAGGGCATTGATTCCGCCCATATTGCGTGCATTCCTGCGGACGAATAACGACCCGGTGGCAACGTCCCTGGCCACCGGCACCAGAGCAGGTTCAGTAGCAATGAAGAGCCCCACATTTCTAATTACGAATGCCGTCGGCCGGGATTGATCTGTTTTCAGAGCCTTTCTAATCTTTGCTTCTACAGTCTCATATTTAGCATCGTTCAGCCACAGGATTGGACCATTGAGGAAGGCCAATTCGTCCGGCGTAAGTGCCCCACACCTGAGCATCTGTCCGGGATTCTTTTCAGCCAAGAAGCGTTTGATCGTCGGGTTTAGGCAAAAAACGACCTCAGTTTTCGCACCTGTGGTCTCGAACAGTGCTCTAGCGACATTGCGCTTACATTCTTCTATTTGTTTTTTGCTCACCGCCGGCCTGTTCACCCTTTTTGCCTTACCGAGTCCTGCCCGACATCGCCTTATGACCTTGCGAACCAGTCTTAGTGCTCCCTCGGCAGTGTCGGCCGTGACCAGTAATCCATGCTTTTGCATGAACAGGACCCCCGGTTTTCGGCCATACTTTTTGGTATATCTGCTCACCAGGCTGAACACCTTATGTCCCAGCTCGAAACCCGGATTGGCATAGGGAATCCACAGTGGCGGCGTCGGCTCATTCTTGAATAGCCTGAGTATTTCAGCCTTTCCGTTTTTCGCACTCGTGTAGGCCTGTACTGTTATGGCGTGCAGATGTATCACGCATTCCTCCAGCACCGCATGCATAGGGCATTCGACGGAAGGCCGTACGTTTGACCGGACATTATCGTCGCCGGCCGCCAAGAGCCGTTTTACCATGGCCAGTTCGCGTGCCTTTACTTTCATCTTAGCCAGCGATTTATCCGCCAGGATGTCCAGCACCGCATCCTTTTTCAGCCTGCGCCAGCCGCGTTTGCTGTTCATATCTTTTAGAGCCGTCCCGCTGGCCTTGATGTACATGTATTTACCGTCGTCGCTTTTGACGGACGTATTTCCCCCCCCGCCTTGCACCAGTGAGCTATCCACCCCGACGATGTTTGATATTTTCACCAGGTCTTGTAGTTGTTTATCCATGCGAATCGCTTTTGTCCCTATCGTGGAGTTGCATCGGGTAGTCCCCCGTCAACGGGTATGGTTGCCCCGGTGGTGGGTGTTTGCCGAGTGACGAAGAACAGCACAGCATTGCCGACGTGCTTGCCGGTCACCTGTATCTTGAGCAGATTTCTGCCGCGATAATATTCCTGCAGCCCTTTTTCGTCCAGCCCGCGGGCCTTCATTCGATTGGGTCCTACTTCCTGCCACAGTCCGGACTTATGCCCGCCCTCGGAAAAGACAGCATCCGGCGCTACCATATTCACCCGCACACCGTATTGAGCCAGTTCCAGCGAGGCGATCCGTCCCAGTTGATGGGCCGCCGCTTTGGTCGCGCTGTAGGCCCCGAAAGACGCCCCGGGGCTGGGAACGTTTTTCGTTGATATGACTATGATATCTCCGCCACCGCCCTGACCTATGAAGCGTTGCGCTGCTGCTTTGATGGTTAATAATGTTCCTTCGATGTTCACTTTCTCCAGCCTGCGGAAGGCCTCCAGTTCCACATCCTTTAGTTCACACACGTGAGCGATGCCGGCATTGGCTACGACAATATCAATTTTCCCCCAGGTGCGGACAATTTTTTGAAACCCTTTTTCTACGGATTCTTCCTCGGTGACGTCCATTTCCACGCTGAGGACTTGGTCGGGAAATTTGTCTTTTAGTTCCGCTACAAAAGTGTCCAGTTTTTCGCCGGGCAAATCGCTTGCCGCCAACCGGCAACCATTTTCCAACAGCACCCCGGACACACCGTAACCGATAGCCCCCGCTGCCCCGGTCACCAAAGCCACTTTATCTTGCAGCGGTAATCTCGTTTCACTCATGCTTCTTAAGCTCCTGATAGAGTTCATAGGCTTCTTCAGGCTTGAGATTTTCGTGTACCAGTTTGCTTATTGCCTGGATCATGGCTTTGGGGGCATCGCTTTGAAAGATATTGCGTCCCATGTCCACACCGGCCGCTCCTTGTTGAACGGCATTGTAGGCCATCGTTAGGGCATCCAATTCGGCCATCTTTTTTCCGCCAGCCATCACGATGGGCACCGGACAGGAGGCCGTCACTGTCCCAAAGTCCTCGGGTACGTAATACGTCTTGACGATCTGGGCACCCAGTTCCGCGCAGATTCGGCAGGCCAGCCGGAAATACTTTGCATCCCGCACCATATCCTTGCCTACCGCCGTTACAGCCATGGTTGGTATGCCGTAGCGCAGGCCCATATCCACCAGTTTGGTCATATTGTGTACCGAGCGCGTTTCGTATTCGCCGCCGATAAACACCTGCAGCGTGATAGCCGCCACGTTCATGCGGATAGCGTCTTCGATATCCACCGCCAGTTCTTCATTGGACAGTTCCTTGAGAATGCTTGGCCCCCCGCTGCAGCGCATCACGATTGGCTTTGTCAGGCTCGGCGGCACGGTTGTCCGCAGAATACCGCGGGTCATCATCAGGGCGTCAGCGTAGGGCATGATCGGGACCACGCTAAGATCGATCCTTTCCAGCCCCGTTGTCGGCCCCTGGAAGTATCCGTGATCGATAGCCAGCATCACCGTTCGTCCTGATTCCGGATTGAATATCCGGGACAGCCGATTTTTCATCCCCCAATCCAACGCGCTTGACCCTTTCAGGAAAAACCCGTGTCTTTCCATGGGGATATCCTCATAGTATTGTTTTTTCTTCTTGCTCGAATCAGCTTCCGGCATGTTTGGCTCCTTGAATTTGGTCCGCCTTGAGTACGAACTTTCCTTTCTCTTGAACTACTTGTCCTTTTTCCACGAGGGGATCGTGACAGAAATAAACGATCCATTCTTCCCGACAGGCTTGATCCAGAATGCGTTGCTTTTCCTGACCGGCCATCACCGTATTATGGTCGTAGGCTGCAATGTAGGGTATGTGTAGATGCCCTACCGTCGGCACAAGGTCCGACGGGAAGAAATGTTTTTCTCC
>JAACET010000129.1 GCA_011682385.1 Actinomycetota bacterium
CCGGAGCTGTGTTCCGTCTGGATGATATCGTCTACGATGACGTTAGCCTGAGCTATTTGGGCGAATATATCAGCGGCGATTCCTGGTGTATCCGGCACATGGTCCATAGTAATTTGAGCTACGTCTTTTTTTAGAGACACTCCGGAGACTACAATTTCTTCCATGCCATCGACCTCCTGGCAGATTTCTGTGCCCAGCTCATCGCTGGCGCTGGGCCGTACGCGGATGAGCACGTTGTATTTTTTTCCAAACTCTACTGCCCGGGAGTGCATTACGCCGGCCCCCAGGCTGGCCAGTTCGAGCATTTCATCGTAGCTGATTTGCTGCAGTTTTTGAGCTGTGGGTACGATTCGCGGATCAGCCGTGAACACGCCGGGCACATCGGTGAATATATCGCAGCAGTCGGCTCGCAGCATAGCGGCCAGAGCTACTGCTGTGGTATCCGATCCGCCCCTGCCCAGGGTGGTTATGTTGGCGTTTTCATCTATGCCTTGAAAACCGGCCACGATAACGATTTTACCTTGATCTAGTTGCGAGGTTATTCGTTCAGCGTCGATGCGTTGAATGCGAGCCTTTGTGTGGGCTTTATCGGTTATCAACCCCACCTGACCGCCGGTGAAGCTGACGGCCTCATGTCCAACCGACTGGATAGCCATGGCCATCAGGGAGATGGATATTTGTTCTCCGGTGCTCAGCAGTTGGTCCATTTCACGTTTGGAGGGGTTATCCGTAATCTCGTAGGCCATTTTCTCCAGTTCGTCGGTCGTTTTCCCCCGTGCCGAAACCACCATGACTACCGAGTTACCTTCCAGTTTCGCTTGGATAGCCCGCTTAGCCGCTCGATGTATTTTGGCTGCATCGCTTAGGCTCGTTCCGCCGAATTTTTGAACAATTAATCCCATAGTTTCTTTTCTTTGTTCCCCAAGCCTTGAGTCTCGGACCTCAGGCCTTTAAAAAGTATTCCATTAATTCCCATCCCTGCTCGATGTGCAGGTCTGCCGCCTCAGCGTTAGCCTCGGTGAAGTTATCTGCCAGCACACCGGTTATACCTTTGCCAGCCATGGCGAAGGGCACGGGTTTAGCCACGTGTGTCCTCAGCCGCACCGGTGTCGGATGATCCGGGCAGATCAGTATGCGCCACTGTTTATTTTTTCGCAGTTCCTCCAGCACCGGCCCTACTATGTGCTTATCGATAGCCTCCAGGGCCGCCAATTTAGCCTTGGCATCCCCGGTATGTCCAGCTTCATCCGGTGCCTCCACGTGTACGGTCACCAGATCGTACTGCCTGAGGGCTTTTACTGCCGCCCGCCCTTTAGCTTTGTAGTCTGTGTCCAGATATCCGGTGGCCCCAGCCACGTCGATTACTTCCCAGCCCACCAGCCGAGCCAGCCCTTTGATCAGGTCCGTACCTGCTATCAGTGCCCCCTTTAGGCCGAAGCGGTTGCTGAATTGCTCCAGTTCAGTGCGTTGCCCTTGTCCCCACAGCCAGATATTTGTGGCCGGGCTTTCGTTTAGTTGCCGCCGCACCTCGTTGATCTCATGATTTTCAAACAGTTCCGCCGCCAAGTCCATCAGCTCCCGCAACGGCTCAGCGTCTTTGCCTTTTAGTCGGTATTTCTGCACTGATTGACCGATGATGTCGTGTGGTGGAGTGCTACGTAGCTTGTTGAATTTACCGTCCGCGAAGACTGCCAGGTGCCTGTAGGACACTCCCGGATAGAATTTCACGCCTTTGCCAGCCGATTTTTCAGCCAGTAGTTTGATTAGAACCTTGGCCTCTTGCGAGGATATGTGTCCAGCCGAGTAGTCAACCATTTTCCCATCGATTATGCTGACCAGGTTCGCCCGGAACACCCACTCTTTGGGTCCCAGTTTGATCTTCTGCCCAGCCGCTTCGATGGGAGCCCGTCCGTTGTAGTTTTTGCGAGGGTTGTATCCAATAAGGCTCATGATAGCTATATCTGAGCCCGGCGGCATATTTGTCGGCACATGCGTAGCGGTTCCGGTCCGCCCATGGCCGGCGACCCAATTGATGTTTGGCAACCGCCCCGCTTCTAATGGCGTACGGTTACCCAGTTCGCCCACCGGCTCATCCGGCGCCCCATCAGGTATGATTACTGCATATCGCATATTCATTAATCTTAGCTATAACCCAGTCCAATCCTTTTGCCAATATTACTCATTTATTCTCACTTTCTCCGCTTCTGGCGGAATTTAGATATCGTAATAGAGGCATTGATCATCTTGCCCAGTTGTTGGTTCTCATCTATTACCTCTCTGAGACGAGGCGATTTGATGATTTGGCTTGTCGTGATCATTTCCAGCCATACATTTGTCTCATTTAGTTCTTTCAGGACCACTTTAAGTTTATGAATGAAGTCAGCTCGGCTCTCAGCACTACATGCTTCGGCGTAGTTGGCTGCTGGCGAGGTCCCTGCTCTGACTAATTATTCACAGATATGCCTCCCGGCCGTGGTTGTGGGCAAAGCCTTGGCTACTTTGATGATTCTCGCCGCAAAATCAATCAACCTCTTCTGTAGTTCTTCAGCTTGCTCCCGACTCATAGTCCTGTATTTCTCACAAAATACCCAATAGCTAATAACTAATAGCTATGCATTTTCTTCTACGACTCGAATGCACACCGGCGCCTCGGAAACGACCTCCAGCTTCCCAATTTCCGCCAGCGTTTCTCGCACGGAGCCTTCGCGTGCCATATGGGTCATAATGACCACCGGCACCGGTTTGGTCGGTTCGCTTTCGTGCTGGAGAATCGCCGAAAGGCTGATGTCTTTTTCGCCCAACACACCGGAGATTTTGGCCATCACGCCGGGTCCATTTGTTTAGAGCCTGGCTTCGTTGTCCGTTTGGATTGCGGGCCAATTCCACCAGATCCGCTACCACTGCCGACGCCGTCGGTCCTCTGCCTGCTCCCATTCCGTTGATATCCAGCGTCGGATCGGCCTCAGCGTAACCAGCTTTTTTGGCCTGGTCTAAGGCAGAGGCGAAGGATTCGTTTTTTTGATACATGCAGGTCAGGATATAGTTGCAGGTACCGTTGACGATCCCTTTTAGCCCAGCGATTCTGTTGGCTACCAGTCCGTTTTCCAGGGCCCCGATCAGTGGGATTCCGCCGGCGCAACTAGCCTCGAAGCGTATTTGTTTTCCCAGTGAGCCGGCCAATTCGAACAGTTCCGTCCCCTGGCTGGCCAGCAGGGCCTTATTGGCTGTTACCACATGTTTTCCAGCCCGGAGGAGTTTTTCTATTACCGTTTTAGCCGTTTTGATGCCGCCGATTAGTTCTATTCCTACGCCGATGTCCTGGTCTTCGAGAATATCTTCCAGTCGACTGGTCAGTAGTTTTTCATCTACATCCACGTCCCTGACCCGACCCAGGTCCACGTCGCAGATTCTCAGCAGTTCCGGCTGTACGCCTGTTTTGGCCGCGATTGGGCTCTGGCTGTCGGTCAGCAATTCTGCCACGCCTTGACCTACTGTACCGAAGCCTACCAGGCCGACGCCGATTTTTTTGGACTCGATTTTCACCATAATTCTCCGCATGTCAGGGGCGCAGACCCCGACACTTTATAGAGTTACCCCTGCCCGGTCAAGCCCGAACTCCGATCCGGGGAATAAAGATTATGTTGTGTTTTCTTTTAGTATTTAGTCCCCGGTTTGGCCTGGGGATGTTTTTTTGCCCGACTTAGCGAAGGTGATACGCTTATCCAGCAGGGTCTTTACTGATGCGGTTCACGCTCGCCAATATCATTTTGTCTTGATCGTCAATATTTGATTTTCTATATGTATTTTTGATATTTCTTCCCTAGTTCCGTAGTGCTCGTTTAAATTCTTCGTATGGAAAGTATCGTCCGGGGCAGTCAGTGCCTTTGAAGTCCCGATGGAAATGGACTGCCGAAACCGGAAGACGTGTCTCTTTCAGTAGTCCCTTGGTCAGGCGTATCAGGGCCTGCATTTGTTTTCTGCTCGGCGGTTTGTAATCGAAATTACCCACCAGACATATTCCTATGCCGTGTTTGTTATATTTATTGGTCGTATCTCCCGGCACCCTGCAATGGGCCCCGTGTTTTTGTTCATACCATCTGGGCCCCACTTCGATTTTACCATCGCGAGTATCTGAGCCGTTACCGATCACGAAATGATATCCCAGTTCATCCCAGCCGTTGTTTCGGTGTGCTATATCGAATCTTTTGGCTCCGCCTTCGGCCGTCGCGCTATGATGGATGATGATGTATTTCCAGCGATTTGACAGATTTGCCACCGTCCAGGGTCCCCGGCCCGTGGTGGTCCGTGTTCTGCTGACGCGGCCAGTTCCGATATTGGTATTTGGCTTGGTGTTTTCTCTAAAGATCGGCTGTGGCAGCGGATCGACTGTTGTGCCCCTCTGGGGCGAACAGCCCACCGCGGACGACAGCATGGCCAAGGCCACAGCCAAGAGTGCCGGCAGAATCCGTTTTTCTAGTTTCACTAAAACGTCCCTCAATCTCTGTTGGGTGGCTAATAGTCTTTTGGTTTTACTGCACGATGTTTGCACAACTGGGCTGTCGATTATAGTGATTATCGGACATCTTAGCGTGAATGTGCAGGAAAAAATAGCATTTATAAAGATTTCCCCCAAATACCCTCAGCCTGTGTTGTTTCGTGACGGCTGCCCTGCACCAGTGTGCCGGGAGGGCTCTTTGATTTCGCCCGGTTTTATCCGGGGTTTGTTTAGCCCCCAGGTTTATCCTGGGGGGCTTCTCATAAATAACCAATGACGATTCCTTTTTCTACTGTTCACCTGTTCTACTTTCTCCTGAGGCCCCGCCCGTTCGCCGGCCACGGGCTTTAAATAGGAATCCTCCCAATGGTATAGGAAGGCCCGAATGGAGCCGTCATTTCGCGATTGCTGCGGAATCCAGATTTTGGTCCTATATCAAAAATCAAAAAGCAAATATCAAAAATACATATCAAAGATCAAATATTACGGACCTTTGTACCTTCTTCTCATCTGCGTTCTTCAATCTGTGAAATCTGTGGCTAATTATCTTATCCGTTTCTTTTTCTACTTTCTTGCTCTCTTGCTTTCTTCACCTTCGTGATCTTCGTGTCCTTCGTGGTGAGTTCTTTCTTTCCGTTTCTTTCTTTGCTCTCTTCCTCTCTTCACCTTCGTGATCTTCGCGTCCTTCGTGGTGAGTTCTTT
>JAACET010000042.1 GCA_011682385.1 Actinomycetota bacterium
TCCGGATTGGTGACTGACTCAATGGTGGCAGCAGTATTAGAGTGCCGATCATGCAGGCCGTACTCCTGGCCGGCTCTTGTAGTCGGTGCCCCAATGTGGGTCGGGCCGCAACTAACCATCAAGCCGCCATAAAAACCCCAAAGCCAATCCAAGCCGCGATCCAGGGATCGCGTCGGTGGAGTAATCCCGCCCAGACTGTGCCAAGTGAGACTGTGAGGACCAAAAAAGGCGTCGGCAATGTCCAAACCACGATCCAGAACCACCTTATAGCGAAGTGGCGAGCCAGTATTAACCCAGGCTATCCGTGTGCCCCGGCCAGGACCATTGTCCAGAACAGAAGTCTCAATGCCACCAAGCTGCTGGGTATTAATGACCTTCGATTTGGCGGCTACTAAAGGATTGGTAGGTTTGCGAGATCTGGCCATGATGGTCTTCTCCTTGGTTGACAAGGTACGATGAATTACTGGAAAATCGAATGGGAAAAGTCTATAAGCAGCCAGGATTGTTTGCAAGGGGAAATATGCCATGAGCAGGCGTTGATGGGGGGCAGGTCATGTTTGTAGGTACAAGATAGTCGAGTACGGTTTGAGGGAGATTACAGCGTTAGACCCCCAGGACGTAGCCTGGGGGCATTCAAGTAAACCCCCGGTAAAACCGGGGGCTAAATAAAAGAAATCTACCTGCAAACATGACCCGCACCCGGCTCGGAGCTTATTTTTTTGCTTGGCAGCAGGCTCGGAGAACAGTACACTTACACAACTTTGTAGTTGCATCTTCGCTCAACTTAACAGTGACATTCATGGTGGCAGACCTTACTCAACATCACGACGGCCCAAGTGAGCCGGCCCGGACGGCACAAACGCCTGCTTGTAATAGCCAGGAAAGCTCCTGCTGCGGGTGCCGGCAAATAAGCAAACAATTGAGCGGCCCACGAGGACCTTCCGAGCCGGCACCAATTGGTCAAGTGCTGTTGGTGTTCTTTTTGCCCCTAGCCTGTGCAGCAGCTGTGGTAATCTGGGCCGTACGCTCTTCGGCATTCCTGGCTGGACAGCCTTGGCTTCTGGTCCTGACCGCCCTGGGAGTGGCCTGCGGGGCTATAGCACTAGCAAAAGTACTGACCAAAAAATCCTATCGCCAGGCAAAGGATGAACAGAGAGAAAAATGACCGCCAACGCAGCCAGCACATCAGCAACCGCATCCCTCAAACAAAAAGGTCCGGGTACATTTCGCCGAGGGGTGCATCCGCCGGAAAATAAAGCACTGACAGCTGACAAAGCAGTCAAAGTACTACCCAATCCGGTGAAAGTGCTGATCGCGCTGCTACAACATACGGGCCGGCCGGCGGAACTGTCAGTCAAGCCGCGCGATAGCGTAGAATTGGGACAAAAAATAGCTGAACCGACCGGGCTGATCTCCGCAGCTATACACGCCAGCATAGCAGGAAAGGTCGGACCCTTGACGACCACAGTGCTGCCGAATGGGGTGCGGGTGCCGGCGGTGAGCATTACGGCTGGTGAGGCGGACAATCAGGGGCCAAATTGGCCCAGCCCGAAGCCCGAGCAGTTCAAAGTAGAAAACTTCTTGCCAGAGCAGATCGTAGCGGCTGTCCAGGAAGCAGGACTGGTGGGGCTGGGCGGAGCGGCATTTCCCACGCACGTAAAACTTATGGCCAATCCGGAACGGCCTATCGATACGGTGATCCTCAACGGCTGTGAGTGCGAGCCATACCTGACCAGCGACTATCGGCTGATGCTGGAAGAGCCCCAGTGGGTGGTGGCAGGGTTGCGGCTGGCAGTGAAAGCCACCGGAGCAAATCGCGGATTGATAGCTATCGAAGATAATAAGCCCCAGGCTATCGCGGCGATGCAAATAGCGGCTGCGGATTATCCACACCTGCAAGTACAATCTCTACAAACGAAATATCCGCAAGGCGGCGAAAGATCATTACTGCCGGCGTCAGTAGGGCGGGTTATTCCCACCAAAGGGCTGCCGTTGCACGTAGGCGTGGTGGTACTGAACGTGGGGACGGCTGCGGCTCTGGCAAAGGCAGTCCTGAGAGGGGCGGCACTGACGCATCGAGTAATAACAGTCACCGGCGAAGGAATATCAGAACCAGCCAACCTGCTAGTGCCAATCGGGGTGGCACTGAAAGAAGTTTTAATAAACTGCGGTGGACTGACCGAAGACGCGGCAAAAATAATCATGGGTGGAACCATGATGGGCAATACGGTCTCGGACCTGGAACTGCCCATAACCAAGGGGACATCGGGCGTAACCGTGTTGACCAAATCACAGGTCCAGACCGAAATCGAACGGCCCTGTGTCCGCTGTGCCAAATGCGTCGATCACTGCCCAATAAGACTCAATCCGACCAGTATAGCCCAGGCAGTGAAACTCGATGAGTTCGAACTGGCCGGCGAACTGGGGCTACAAGCGTGCGTAGAATGCGGCAGTTGCGCATATATCTGTCCGAGCCGAATCCCACTTGTACAATACATGCGTTCGGGAAAAGCCGGCTTGCGCAAGATAGAACAGAGTAACTCGCAAATTGCCGTCGAGTCCGGACCCAAGGCGCCAATGAGCTGTCACGGCACAATGCCGGGCCTGAAATAAGGAAAAGAAACGGAAAGAAAGATTTTTCGACGCAGATTTCGCTGATTACGCTGATAATACAGAAACGGAAAGAAAGATTTTTCGACACAGATTTCGCTGATTACGCTGATAATACAGAAACGGAAAGAAAGATTTTTCGACACAGATTTCGCTGATTACGCTGAAGAAAGCGAAGAACTCACCACGAAGGTCACGAAGGAAAAAAAGAAAGAGACCCCCGGTGAAACCGGGGGCTAAATATAAGAAGAACCTGGATTCCCGCGTTTCGAGCGAGAGGAATGACAACAAGGCCCCCCGGCACGTAGGCCGGGGACATTAGAAGAAGGCAAATGGCACAAGAGAATAAACTTCAAGTCGGCCCTTCCCCACACGTGCGGGCGGAACTGGGCACCAGCCGAATGATGCTCGATGTAATCATTGCCCTTATCCCAGTTACCGTGGCGGCGGCGGTGCTTTTCCGCTGGGAAACGCTGCGAGTACCACTGCTCTGCGTGGCAACCTGCATAATCACAGAACTGATCTTCAATCTGTGTCAAAAAAAACCCAATTCCCTAAACGACTTCTCAGCCGTGATTACCGGATTAATATTGGCCTTCTCGGTGCCGCCGACTCTGCCGAGCTTTGCCTGTGTCATCGGCTCAGTAGTAGCAGTAGGTATCGGAAAAATGATCTTCGGCGGACTGGGCTCAAATATCTTCAACCCGGCTATGGTGGGCAGAGCATTCCTGATGATCTGCTTCGGGCAAATGATGACCACCTGGAACGCCCCGGCAGTCAACAACGCAGCAGGTATCTACGCTACAACAAAGGCTACTCCTTTGGCGGCAGCTAAATTCATCGAATCCGACGAAAAAAAGGCCCTGCAGGAAGTCTCCAAAGCCGAATACGAAAAATCACTGGAAGTACGGTCCGGACAGCAGGCCGTAATTAACGATCTGTTCCTCGGACGGGTAGGAGGATCTCTGGGAGAAACGTCAGGGCTGGCTATTCTGATAGGCGGAGTGTATCTGCTGTTGCGAAAAACGATCTCCTACCAAATACCGCTGGGGATGATAGGCTCTATCCTGATAATTGCCGGTGTGGGATACTACATCTCGCCACAGAACGTGATGCATCCGCTGGGACAACTGTTGGCTGGCGGGGCGATGTTCGGAGCGTTCTTCATCGCTACCGATCCGGTGAGCTCGCCACTGAGCAGCAAAGGTAGATGGATGTTCGGGATCGGACTGGGAACGCTGGTAATGGTCATCCGGATATTCAGCGGCTATCCCGAAGGAGTAATGTTTGCAGTGTTGATTATGAATGCGGTGGCGCCCCTGTTAGACCGCTGGACAGTGGCGAAGCCGTTGGGCGCAAAGACAAAATAAACGGAAAGAAAGATTTTTCGACGCAGATTTCGCAGATTACGCTGATTACAGAAAAAAAGAGCCCCGGTGAAACCGGGGGCTAAATAGAAGACGAGGAATCTTGTAGTGATTAATTTTCTCAAACAGTCGGCACTGGTGCTGATCCTGGCAGTGGTCTTCGGGTCGGTGCTGGCTTTGATATACGCCAATACCAATCCGCTGTACGAACACAACCAAAAAATGGCTATAAAGTATGCTATACAGACCACTATCCCGGGAGCCAAAGATGCGGCCAAACTGGAAGTCTCCGAAGTCGAACTCTCCGACGGCGGTAAGGCCTACCAAGTTTCCGACGGATCAAAACTACTCGGCTGGGCCTACGTAGCCAAGGGCAAAGGGTTCGGGGGAGATATTAGATTACTGGTTGGCCTAAACGCTCAAGCCAAAGGTTTAGTGGGTATTGATGTGTTGGAAGATGTGGAAACGCCAGGATTCGGAAACAGCATAAACAAGGAAAGCTGGAAGAGCAAGTTTCGGACGCGGAATGGTGTACCCCTGCCTCTGGATAAGCCATTGGTGGTAGTCAAACGCACACCAAAGGCAGGAAACCCCTACCAAATCCAGGCAATCACCGGGGCGACAATATCAAGCAAGGCTGTGGTGAAAATTATCAACGAGACGGCCAGCGAAGTGGCCAGGCAAGTAAAGTAAAGAAGATGGGTTCCCGCTTTCGCGGGAATGACAGATAGAAAGAATAACAGGATGGCTGAGAAAAGCACAGAACCAAGCTCAATGGCCAGATTCATCAACGGCATTTTGCCGGAGAACCCGGTGCTGCGGCTGGTGTTGGGAATATGCCCAACCCTGGCAGTGACGGCCAACATCAAAGGGGCTATCACCATGGGGCTGGCGGCTACGTTCGTGCTGTTCTGCTCGAACATGTTCGTGTCGCTGCTAAAACGATTCCTCCAGCCGCACCTGCGGATACTGGTCTTCACCATCATCATCGCAGCGTTCGTGACTATCGTGGATATGTTCCTCAAGGCCTACATGTATGAAATGTCGCGACAGCTTGGGCCTTACATTCCGCTGATTATCGTCAACTGTATCATCATTGCCCGAGCCGAAGCCTGCGCAAGCAAAAGCAAACTGCTGCCCAGTCTGGGCGATGCGCTGGGGATGGGGCTAGGCTTCACCCTGGCTCTGTGCATATTGGCCAGCATTCGAGAAATACTGGCTGACGGGACCTGGCTGAATATGCGGGTTATGTGGGATAGCTTTACGCCCTGGACGATTATGAAACTGGCGCCGGGGGCGTTTCTGACCTTCGGAATAGTCGTAGGGATAAACAACTTCATCCGCCGAAAAATCGAAGAAAGGAAAAGCTCTCAGCCATGATCGCTGAACTAATGCTCATTCTGCTGACGGCAGTACTAATCAATAACCCCGTGCTGTACTACTTCCTGGGGTTGTGCCCCTATCTGGGTGTGTCCAACAAAGTGGATATGGCCCTGGGCATGGGTATGGCGGTGACCTTCGTTATGACCGTGGCTGCGAGCCTGACCTGGGTGGTAAACAACCTGATAATCTTCTATCTGAACGCTGGCTACGGGATCGATCTGGGGTTTCTGCGGTACACTATCTTCATCTTCGTAATAGCCGGCACGGTGCAATTAGTGGAGATGTTTCTGCGAAAATTCTTCCCCCATCTCTACGACCGCTTCGGTATCTTCCTGCCGTTGATTACCACGAACTGCGCGATCCTGGGCTGCTGTCTGTGGATCGACGTGAAAGGATATAATCTGGTGGCTGGGCAGGAAGGCGTGGCAGCGTCGTGGAAGTTCGCCCAGGCCCTGCTGTTCGGAATCGGTAACGGATTGGGATTCACCCTGGCTATCTGCCTGATGGCAGGGATCCGCGAGCGGCTAAACTTCTCCGATGTGCCGCGAGATTTTCGCGGCGTGGGTATTACCCTGATTGTGGCGGCAATACTGGCCATGGCCTTTATGGGATTTTCCGGTATCGGCGGCTAAAGAATCAAAATAATTAGCCACAGATTGTAAGAAACACCAAAGAACTCACCACGAAGGACACGAAGATCACGAAGTTGAAGAGAGAAAAAGAGAGGAAGAAACGGATAAGAGAATTAGCCACAGATTTCACAGATGAACACAGATTACAACAAACGGAAAGAAAGAGAATTAGTCGGGCTTCCCTTTGTAAGAGGTCTTAATAGAAAGTGGTTGTAACAATACTATTAGCGGCGGCATTGATGCTGGGGTTGGCCCTGCTGTTCACCATCACGCTGGGCGTGGCTAAAGTGCGTCTACACGTCGAGGTCGACCCGCGGATCGAACAGATCAACGAGGCTGTTCCCGGAGCCAATTGCGGAGGTTGCGGCTTTGCCGGCTGTGCGAGCTTTGCTCGAGCTGTCGTCCAGGGTAAGGCTCCGGCGAACGGCTGTCCGGTTGGGGGCCCGGAAACGGCTGCCTCGATAGCAAAAATTATGGGTATTGAGCTAAGCGCCAGCCATCCCCTCCAGCCAGTGGTACGCTGTCAGGCGAGACAAACGGATCGACTGGGCAGGGCAGCATACAACTCCATCGGAACCTGTGCCGAGGCCAACGTGGTCGCTGGGCTGCAAGCCTGCACCTACGGATGTCTGGGATTCGAGGATTGCTTCAACGTCTGTCGCTATGACGCAATCACCATGGTCGACGGTTTGCCGGTAATAGACTACGAAAAATGCACCAACTGCGGGGCGTGTAGCAAAGCGTGTCCGCGGGAAATCATCGCTCGTGTGCCCTTCTCATCGGATACGATGTACGCGGTGGCTTGCTCAAACCGTGATCCGGGAAGAGCAATGAAAAAAATCTGCAAGGTCGGCTGTATCGCTTGTGGAGCCTGCGCCAAGGCAGCGGGCGAAATGTTCGAGGTAGAAAATAACCTGGCAGAACTAGACTACCAGGCATACGAAAAGGGGGACCCGGCCGTGGCGGCTGAAAAATGCCCCACAAAAGTTATCCTGCCCTTTGGCCCACATAAAATCTAGGTCTGGTATTTGACCACCAGAAAAATGGTGCTGGGCTGATCGGTGGGGTTCTCAATGCAATGCGATACATCAGCGGCATAATAGGCAGAGTCGCCCGCGTTGAGAGCCTCGGATGTCTCCCCCGAGTGTAATTGCACAGTGCCGGCAGAAACGACAATCATCTCCGAGGTTTGACGGAAGTGAGCCTCTGATTCCAGCTTGCCACCGGGTCTAAAATCGACCCGGTAAAACTCCACATCCTTCTCCAACCACAAAGGTGAGATTCGATGAGCAAGAAGATGAAGGCCATCCGTAAGATTCGTAAGGAAAAAGGTTTTTGCGTCTGCGATGTGGATATTCCGCCCCTTGGGCCGCACGACGTGCTGGTGAAAATCGAGGCCACCAGCGTCTGCGGAACAGACGTGAGTATCCATAAGTGGAACGAATGGTCCGAGAAGCGTCTGACGCTGCCGTTGACCATCGGACACGAAATGGCTGGCACGGTGGTTGAAGTCGGTAAACTCATCGAACACGTAAAAGAAGGCGACTACGTCTCGGCTGAGTCGCACGTAACCTGCGGAATGTGCTTTCAATGTCGTTCGGGGCAGGCCCACATGTGTCCAGAGACACAAATACTGGGCGTGGACCGCGACGGAGTATATGCGGAATACATAGCCATACCTGAAAAAATCGTCTGGCAAAACGACAGGAACAAAATTCCGCCGGAAATAGCGACACTACAGGAACCGTTCGGCAACGCAGTCTTCGCGGCCAGCGCACAGGACCTGGCGGCACAATCGGTGGCGGTACTGGGCTGTGGACCGATCGGACTATTCACTATCACGCTGGCTAAGGCATCCGGAGCGGCGGGTCTGTTCGCTGTGGACCTGAACAAAATGCGTCTGGATTGGGCCAGCAAACTCGGAGCAACGGCTACGTTCAACGCCACGGGGCAAACCTTCAGAACAATAGCCGACTGGGCCATCAAATCCAATGAAGGCTACGGCCTGGACGTGGTCTTCGAGATGTCCGGAGCAGCGTCGGCAATCACGGCGGCATTCGAGATGGCCAGGCCTGGCGGAAGAGTGATCCTCTTCGGTATCCCGGCTGAGCCGGTACGCATAGACGTGGCTGAAAAAATGATCTTCAAAAATCTTACCGTGCTGGCTCTAAACGGTAGAAAAATCTTCGAAACCTGGTACAAAGTTCGCTGGCTGTTGGAATCCGGAGTAGTAGATCTGCGGCCTTTGATCTCACACGATCTTCCTTTCGAAAAAGTCAACGAAGCACTAGAATTGCTCGCGGCTGGTGAAGCGTGTAAAATCATACTTCGGCCTTAAGGCACTCTAACAAAACCTCACGCGGCCGCGACGGTTGAAGTTATGGATGCTGGCTAAAAGCGGGGAAGATACGATGCCAGAGAGTATCATTGACAACAATCGCCACCGCCAGCAGGCAAAAGAACGGCGTCCCTACGGGTTGCGAGCAAAATCGGCGTCTGCGGCGTCAGGACTCCTAAGCATACTATCCAAGTATGCCGCCGTTGTCCTTCCTTGCATCCATCCGATCTTGCTCGCAACGCGACTCACGTGAGGTTTTGTTAGAGTGCCTAAACCAAAAATCCGTTGTCGACAGGAGCTAAGAAATGGATGAACTACTTGTGGCCCAGATAAATGATGAGCTAAAGACGCTAAAAACCGAAGGGCGATACCGCCTGGCCAACGAGCTGCAATCTCCGCAAGGGCCGGAAGTTAGGATGGATGGCGGGGGGCGGATTATGCTCAGCTCAAATAACTATCTGGGGCTGGCGGACGATCCGCGAGTTATAGACGGAGCAAAAAAAGCCCTGGATGAATTCGGTAACGGAACGGCCTCGGTGCGGTTTATCTGCGGGACTATGAGTCTGCACCAGAAGCTGGAGAAAAAGATCGCCGAGTTCCTAAACGTAGAAGCGGCGGTGACGTTCATAAGCTGTTGGGATGCGAATGTCGGACTCATACCCACACTGGCAGGTCAGGACGACGCAGTCTTCTCGGATGCCCTGAACCATGCCTCCATTATCGATGCCATCAGGCTGACAAAAGCAAAACGCTGCGTATATCCGCACAGGGACACGGTCAAACTGGAACAGTTACTCAAAGAAAACAACGGCGCTCGGCGGAAATTGATCATCACCGACGGAGTATTCTCCATGGAAGGCGACCTGGCGCCATTGCCGGAATTGGCCCGATTGGCTGATAAATACCAGGCGGTGCTGGCGGTCGACGAATCGCACGCGACAGGGGTACTCGGTGAACACGGACGCGGAACTACCGAACACTTCGGACTGCAAGGTCAAGTAGATATCCAAACGTCCACGCTGGGTAAGGCCCTGGGGGGGTCCTGCGGGGGATACGTGGCAGCAAAAAAAACAATCGTCGATTACCTTATACAATACTCCCGGCCACACCTTTTCAGCAACGCCCTGCCGCCGGCTGTGTGCGGAGGTGCTATCGCGGCAATCGAAATACTACAAACCGAACCGCAGCGGCTAAAACGCCTGCATGAAAATGTGAGCTACTTCCGCGAACAACTGAGCAAACTAGGACTAAAAGTCCTGCCCGGCGAAACACCCATAGTGCCGGTGATGATCGGTGAAACAGCAACAGCAATAACATTTCAAAAAGGACTGCTAAACAAAGGGGTCTTCGTCTGCGGCTTCGGATACCCGGTAGTACCCAAAGGCGAAGCACGGCTGCGATGCCAAATCTGCGCAACTCATACCAAAGAACATCTCGATCGAGCTGGGGCGGCCTTCAAAGAAGTAAAAAAAGACCTGGGATTGTAGAAGCAAACTCAAACGCTCGGATGGTCAAGATTGCCACGGCCTGCTTCACAGGCCTGGCAATGACAGGGGCCATGTGTCCCTTTCCCAAGACCCATTCGGGGAGGTTTCTATCAAAGCCCCCCGGCACGTGGGCCGGGGGCATTTGAAGACCAAGAATCCCACCACAAAGGACACGAAGGTGAGGAAAGGCATAAAGCAGAAAAAGAAACGGAAAGAAAGATTTTTTCGACGCTGATTGCGCAGATTTCGCTGAAAAAAGCGAAGAGTTCACCACGAAGGATACGAAGAAAAAAAGAGAAAAGAGCCTGTTGCACAAACCCTGTTTAAGATCGGAACCACAGGCACCCGATCACAGTACGATCAGCCGCTTCCGGAAGGACAACAAGTCGTACCTGAAAAGTCTGTTCCTCGAAGTGCTGCGGTTGTGTGCGGGTGCTGGTCTGGTCAAGCTCGGCAAGGTCTCGCTGGACGGCACGAAGATCAAGGCTGATGCTTCGCTGGCAGCGAACTGCAGGCTTAAGCACTTGGAGCAGGAAGTCGCAAAAATGCTGCCTGAGAATGAGAACTTGAGCCATCTAGTTCAGGTATCTATCGAGTCCAAAGGTTGGGTTCGAGAATCATTGTGCAACAGGCTCTATCGATCGTTTTGTTCCTCCCGGCGTTTGCCACAGGATGTGGACGGTTACTTCATATAAATGGCCTTGCAGGCGAGTTTCGATCTGGGCCTGCCAGGTGAACTTCTCATGGGGTGGTTCGAAGACACCTTCTTTCGGTCCTTCATATAGCAGTTGGGACGGCCCGATCAGATCGATTTTTGTCAGTGTCTTATCCAGCAATGCCGCAGCTTGCTGATAGTCTCGCGCCAGGGCTGGACAACCGGCCACTGGTGGCTTCCAAAGACCGGTGATGGCAGACAAGATATCTCGATGTAGGACAGATTCGCTGCAGAGAGTGGCTCGGTGGGATGTTTAAGCATTACTATCGTCAAGCCGCGTGATGGACTTGGCAGGATGGTCACAAATCTGGAGTGCGAAATAATAGACTGATGTAAGATGGAGTACAGTTGCTCGGATCATCCTTCGGGTCTAGGATGGGATAGGCTGGAGCAGATCGACCGCTAATATTGCCCAACTGCTCAGTTTCGCAAGAACTCCTGGAGGGAACGACATCTTGGCCCACCCCTGCTCGTGGCCCGTGCCACACTACTATAAACAGCCTTTTCGCATGGCCACAATTCACAAGCAGGACTTCTTCTGGGCCGCAATCTCGTTCGGTAAACCGTACTCATGCTAGGGCAACGATTTACGAAAAGCAATTAAAAACCCATTATTTTCTTGGAAAAATAGCCCAAAGTGGCTATATTGGAAATCTCGCCGTTCGGTTTACTGAACAGATTGGGCCTGCCCGCGAGCACCAAACTGATTTACCCACATAGTATCGAAGGTGATTGGGGAAACAGAAATGGCTGACAATGCATTTGGCAAGGACATACAGCGATTGAGAAAACAGGCTGGCATGAGCCTGAGGGAACTGAGTCGTAAAGCTTCAATGTCACCAGCATCAATTTCAGCGATTGAAAAGGACGACAGCAGTCCGACGCTGGCAACGCTGCAAAAGATTCTTAAGGCCTTAGGCACAAACTTCGTCGAGTTTTTCACAAACTCAGACCAGGTGGGCGAATCACCTGTTTTTCCAGGGGCAAAGATGCGTTCCATAGAGGACGCTCATAGGAGCTATACGCTACTGTTTCCCAGGCGCAATGATTTACGATTTGAATTGATCCGCGAAACCATCAGTCCCAAGGAAACCGAAAGCGAGTGGGAGAGACATGATTTCGACATCGGCGGCGTTGTTCTAGGTGGGGAGCTGGCTCATTTGGAGATAGAAGGAACTGGTCAGTGGCAGCTCATCCCTGGTGATGCGTTCTATGTAAAAGCTGGCCAAAAACACCGGGCTGTTAATCTAGGGCACAGACCGTTGGAGTTAATTACGGTTGTGCATCCACCTCGATATTAATCGCGATTCAGTATAGTGGAGACGCAAGATGGGACAAGATAGTTTGGCCGTCGATGACAACAACAAGGCAGTTCCAGCGCTTGGACCTTATCCGACCAAGATAGGCCCAGAGGAGCTCTGGGAAATAATCGACATGTGGGAGTTTAGCGAGGGCAATAAGGAAAGACTGAAGGAGATAGTTACTAGCGACCCTAATGTTCGGGGCCCACATCTGTTTAGATACTACAATCCCAAGCCCTCCCGCGTTGAGGCCGCCGAGAAAGCCATGAAGGATTTGATAGGAGCTAAATATTGCCTGGCTGTCAATTCCTGCACTTCGGCCCTTATGGCCAGCTACCGGGCTTTGGGGATTGGAGCCGGTGATGAAGTTATTGTCCCAGCCTATACCTTCTTTGCCACCTCGGCCACTGTCGCAGCTTCAAATGCCATTCCAGTTATTGTCGACATCGACGAGTCTTTGTGCCTGGATCCGGAAGCGGTCAGAAAAGCTATAACCTCTCGCACCAAGGCCATCGTTCCCGTACATATGCGAGGCGCACCAGCCCAGATGGACGCGATCATGGACCTTGCCGACCGAAAAGGCGTTCCGGTCATCGAAGACGTCGCCCAGGCAGGCGGCGGATCGTTTGACGGCAAGCGATTGGGCAGCATCGGGACTATGGGCTGTTTCAGTTTTGATTACTACAAGGTCATTGTCAGTGGTGAGGGGGGTTTTATCACTACAAATGACGAATGGCTCTACACCCGCGCTCAAAACTGGCACGACTGCGCTGCTTGTTGGCGGCCGGACCGTTTCGCGAGAGAACGAAAGGAAGGCGAATTATTTTGCGGCGAGAACTATCGCATGAGCGAACTGGAAGGTGCGGTAGCCCTGGCCCAGATTCGCAAGGCTGATGAGAAGTTGGCTGGATACCGTCGGGCCAAGCGGCAAATCAAGGAGGCTATAGAATCGTTCTCGGGTTTGAGTTTTCGCCGACTAAACGACAAAGACGGCGATGTAGGTATATGCTTGATCATGTTTCTGTCGGAGCCGGATATTACCAGAAAAGCGACGGAAGCACTGAAAGATGAAGGTGTACCGGCTGGCGGCATTTATGACTCAAAGGTGCGAGATTGGCATGTGTACAGCTACTGGGAGCACATCCTTGACAGGAAATCTGTATCCGCCGACGGCTTGCCCTGGAGCGCGGTGTCACCGGATGAGCTACCGAAGTATTCACGGCAGATGTGTCCGCGCACACTTGATTTACTGGGCCGGGCAATCATGGTTGATATTGATTACAATTACTCAGAAACTGATTGCGAGAACATCGGCCTGGGTATTAACAAAGTTATGCGGGCGTTGCTTGGATAAGTTTTCCACAGGAGCAAGACTAATGGAGTTTGGCTTGTGTATTGAAATGGCTTTGACCAAGCTGCCGTTCGAAGAACGTTTTGCAGCTGCAGCAAGCCTGGGTTTCAAGAAGGTCGAGATGTGGTTCGTCAGAGATTTCAGCTACAACGGTACGGCTGAGAGGCTTGCGAAGGTTGCTGAACGGAACAAGGTACAGATAACCAATACCGTTATCGGTGCTCCGGACGGGTCAATCGGTGGAGGTCTGACCAACCCCGCCAATCGCGATCAGTGGCTCGACCGTGCGAAAATGACGTTGGACTTTAACAGAGCGGCTGATATTCCTGCGACCATTGTCTGCACAGCAAATGAAGTCGAGGGCCTGACTGACGAGCGAACGAAGCAATCTGTCATCGAGGGGTTGAAACCAACTGTGGAGATGGCTGAAAAGGCGGGCATTACTCTGCTGTTGGAGCCGCTCAATACCGTTTACGACCACCCCGGCTACTGGCTGACTGGCAGTGACCTTGGGGCTGAAATATGCCGGAACCTCAATTCTGAGCGGATGAAGTTGCTTTTCGACTGCTATCACATGCAGATTATGGAAGGTGACCTGATCAATCATATCGAGCGGAACATCGATGTAATAGGTCACTTTCATTCAGCAGGTGTTCCGGGAAGACACGAGCCGTACCAGGGTGAAACGAACTATCCCTTCGTGTTGGGTCGGATCGGCAAGCTCGGCTATGAAGGCATCTTCGCTCTGGAGTATGAACCTTCCATCGACGACAACACGTCGCTCCGAAAGACCCTAGAGTATCTTTCAGGGGAATAATCTATGGAACTGAGAAGGTTAGAAGTCCTCTCCGATGGGGAAGTCAAGCAGATCCACGAGGCGACGCTGGACATACTCGAAAATTGCGGCGTCCAGGTGCAGAACACTCGGATGCTTTCTTTGCTCGAAGGAAAAGGCCTGCAGGTAAACCACGACAAACAGCTTGTGCGCTTCAGCCGGACAAGCCTTGAAGACGCCCTAAGTCACATTCCGGCGGAATTCGAGGTTTACGACCGCGAGGGTGAATTCGCCTTTACCTTGGGCGATGGCAAACCCAAGATTGCCGCCGGCCACAACGCAGTGTTCTGGGTCGATGCTGCGACAGGTCATACGCGTCCATCGAAGGTGTCCGACGTCGCGATGTGTGCTCGCATCTGCGATCAGCTTGAATGTATTGACGTTATCGGCATTCCCGTTATGCCGCAGGATGTACCTGATCCACAGAAGACGCTTCTTTACGGTGTGAAAGCAACGGTCCGGAACAGTCGCAAGCCGATCTATTTCTCTACAGATAGCTGTCAAATCAACCGGGCGATTATTGACCTACTTGAGGCAGCGTTCCGTGGAGACCTTAAAACCCAGGTTTACGGTATTTCTCAGCTCTCACCAACAAGTCCCTTGTATTGGGAGGAAGGTGTAATCGATGCCATTATGGACACCGTGAAAACGGGGGTGCCCTTGGCAATCCTGCCGGAACCCAATGCCGGCGTGTCCTGTCCATACACCCTGGCCGGGTTGCTCACTATGAACAACGCTGAATGCATATCCGGATTGGCAATGATCCAGATGCTCAAGCCCGGTGCTAAAGTCATGTATGCGAATTCCTGGACAACAACCGATATGCGGACCGGTGCAGCGCTGGTTGGATCAACCGAGACAACTATATGCCGCATCGCCGCTGCACAGTTGGCTCGCTTCTATAAAACACCTTCACATACAACAGCTCCGAATTCGGACAATCACGCCCATGATGAGCAAAACTCGTGGGAAAAAACGCTGAGTATGTTCTGTTCGGTAGGAGCTGGCCATGACCTTATCGTCAACTGCGGTATGTTCGCCACAGGAATGACCTTCAGTCATGAACAGTTGATCATGGACGAAGAGATATCCGCGATGTCCAGAAGAATTGCTCGCGGCATTAGTGTAACCGACGAAACTCTGGCCCGTGATCTAATCGAGCAAATCGGCCCCCGCGGTGATTACCTGACATCAAATCACACCCTGAAGTGGTTAAGATCGAATGAATATCTTCTGCCTCGCGTTTCAATCCGTGGGCCATATGCGGTATGGCAGGCAGCCGGTGCCAAAGATACCTATTTACTGGCCCAGGAGAAGGTGCGAGAATATGAGCAGTTGCCCGGCAGTCCACTTGCCGCAGACCGGGCTGCAAGGTTGGATGAAATCATATCTTCTTTCTGAGAAGCGGAAGCATTGGAGTAAAAAACTGTGTCCAAGAGTAAACAGATAAATGTTGCGCTTATTGGCCGAGGTTT
>JAACET010000130.1 GCA_011682385.1 Actinomycetota bacterium
TCGATAGCCCGCAGCAAGGCCCGGGCCTTATTGAGTGTCTCTTCGTACTCCGCCTCGGGAACCGAGTCAGCCACTACACCCCCTCCAGCCTGTACGTGTGCTTTACCGTTATGAGCTACAATGGTCCGCAAAGTGATGCATGTACCCATATTACCGGCGTAGTCGATGTATCCCACCGCCCCGGCATAAGGTCCGCGACGTGTCGGCTCAAATTCGTCTATAATCTGCATAGCTCGAACCTTCGGCGCACCGGTTACCGTACCCACCGGCAATGTAGCCCGTAGGGCGTCAAAGGCGGTTTTTCCCGCAGCTAATTTGCCGGTAACGTTCGAGCAGATGTGCATAACATGAGAGTAGCGTTCGATGCTCATCAGGTCCGACAGTTCCACCGTACCAGCCTGGGCCACCCGACCGACGTCGTTTCGCCCCAGATCGACCAGCATCACATGTTCAGCCCGTTCCTTGGGATCAGCCAGAAGTTCAGTTTCCAGGGCCTTGTCTTCCTGCTCTGTTTTTCCACGGCGTCGAGTGCCGGCCAAGGGACGATTAGTAACCACTCCATCTTCCACCTGGCACATGATCTCCGGCGAAGACCCGATCAGCACACACTCCGGACTTTTCAGCAGGAACATAAACGGTGAAGGATTTACTGTCCGCAAGGCTCTGTAAACATCAAAGGGCTCAGCCCTCAACTCGACTGTCAACCGCTGCGAGGGAACCACCTGAAAGATATCGCCGGCCCGGATGTATTCTTTGCAGGATTCCACCACAGCCATGTATTCTTCTTTGGTGAAGTTGGATTCATACTCCAGCCCTTCGCTCGGTTCGTTTCCAATTTCTTTCAGGCTCATATCTGCCGACCCTTTGAGTTTTTCGACCATGACCTCGACGCTTTTGCACGCCCGATCGTATGCAGTCTTGGCACCTTCTGTGCCGATGTGGGCGTTGCCCAGCACCTTTATGGTTTTATACACGTGGTCGAAGATCACCATTGAGTCATACAGGCCGAAGAGCAGGTCCGGCAATTGCCGATCATCCTGCGGAGGCTTCGGCAGAGATTCACCTTCGTAGTATCGCACTACGTCGTAGGAGGCATATCCGACCGCCCCGCCCGTGAATCGCGGCAGCCCCGGTAGATGCACGCCCTGATAACTAGCCAACAGCTCTTCGAGATTTTTTAGTGGGTCCTCGCTCTCGCTGCTTTGAGTTTGGTCGGCTCTGGTTATTTCCACTTTTTTTCCATGGGCTTGAAAGACTGCCACCGGCTCAGCCCCCAGGAACGAGTACCTGGCAATACGTTCACCGCCGACGACTGATTCCAGTAGGAAGGCGTGCTCAGCGGCCTCGCTGATCCTCAGATACGCCGACACTGGCGTAAGGGCATCGCTTAGTAGCTGCCGATAGACGGGGATGGTCCGTCCCGGCTGGGCCAGTTTTTTGAACTCTTCGAAGCTCGGATAATAACGCGTCACCTTTGTGCCTCCGGAACCCTATGTCTTGATACATGTTATCGGCAATCCCCCGACTCAGCAATAGCATGAACACCCCGATGCCGCATTTTCTGGACAATAACCAATGAGCAATGACTGATGACCAATAATCTGTTCGTGGTGAAAGTCTTTTCTTGTTTCTTCAAATGCCCCCGGCCTGCGTGCCGGGGGGTCTCTTCTTCATCTGCTTTGTGCCTTTGCCCCTTTTTCTCCCCATTTGTGGCTAGTTATTCTTTTCTTCTGCTTCGTGAACTTCGTGGTGAGTTCTTTGTATTTCTTCTCTTTCTTTTCAGCGAAATCTGCGTCAACGAGTTTTTCTTTGCGGTGGGCCTCTTCAGCGCCAGCAACGGCACTTGCCAGTTGGAAAGGGTCGAATGACCCAAAAAAGCGGGGCCCCGGTCTGTAGGAGGCAGCCAGACCGAGACCCCTGTCCAGGGCTCATTGACACCCAACCATTCTCCCCCCACGGTTGAGCGAATTATTTTATGCCATCAACTCAGTTGTCCGTCTCCCGACGTCCTCAACCTGCCCAGCCGGACACACTCGCCGACATTTTTCTACAGCCCCTCAGGCACCACCTGGCCCCTGAGTCTGTCTACCATATTATAGTTAACGAATTCTCCTTTTGCCAAATCACCTGCCCTATTAGTTACTTGGGTTTTAAGCACCTTTATACAAAACCCTTTTTAGCTCACGAAATGCTTGCCCAATCTTCTGTTCAGCGATATTATAGCGGTATTATCGGAGGCTTCTTTGAGACCTGCTCTGACGGGCACGAGATTTCTCACTGGCCTTTTGTTCGCCGGCGTACAAAACCCATATAGGACTCGCACCATAAGAATATGATTGACCAGAACGAGCACATTGAGAACCTGCTTATTGAAGACTCTATGAAGGAGGCCTACCTCACTTATGCCATGAGCGTTATCGTTTCCCGCGCTCTTCCGCGTGTCGAGGACGGCCTGAAGCCTTCGCAGCGTCGCATATTAGTGGCCATGAACGATTTGAATCTTGGCCCGCGTACGAAGCACCGCAAGTGTGCCAAGATCGTCGGAGACACATCCGGCAACTATCATCCGCATGGCGACTCCGCCACTTATGGCACTTTGGTGCGGATGGCTCAGTCTTGGGTCATGAGTACTACTTTGATTAACCCTCAGGGCAACTTTGGCAATATTGACGGCGATCCTCCTGCAGCCATGCGTTATACTGAGTCCCGCCTGGCCTCTGCTGCTATGGACATGCTTGAGGACCTCAAGCGTGACACGGTTGATTTTGTTCCCAACTATGATGACACTCGCACTGAGCCGGTCGTTTTGCCCAGCAAATTCCCCAATCTGCTGGTTAATGGTTCCACGGGCATTGCCGTGGGCATGGCCACGAGTATTCCACCGCACAATGTTGGCGAGGTCTGTGAGGCCTTGATTCGTTATATTGACAATCCTCAGGTTACTTACAAGGAGTTGCTTGAGGTTATGCCCGGCCCGGATTTCCCTACCGGCGGCACCATTTGCGGTCGCAAGGGCATCATTGACGGCTATACTACGGGCCGCGGCCAATTGACTGTGCGGGGCAAGTTTCATACTGAGCAGATCCGTTCCGGCAAAAAGATCATTGTTATTACTGAGATTCCTTACCAGGTTATGAAGACTACCATTGTCGAACGGATTGCTGACAACGTTCGTTCCGGTGCCATACAAGGAATCTCGGATATTAACGACGAGTCCGGCCGGGACGGAATGCGGATCGTCATCGAGCTCAAGCGTGATGCCGACGAGACTGTGGTCATCAATCAGTTGTTCCGCCACAGTTCACTGCAGACCACTTTTTCGATTATGAACATTGCTTTGGTCCGCGGTCGTCCTGTTACGTTGCCTTTGCGCAACATATTGGCCGAGTTTGTGGATCACCGTAAACAGGTGATTACCAGACGGACCCAGTTCTTGTTGGATAAGGCCTTGGCCCGAGCCCACATCCTGGAAGGTTTAATTTTAGCCGTTTCTGATATCGACGAGATTGTCGCTTTGATCAAGGCCAGCAAGGATGTGAACGCAGCCCGCCAAGCCCTGATGCAAAAGCCCCTGCGTCTCGCCGAGCTGAAATCCCTCAAGAAGCTCTTGCCTGAAGACTTTGTTAAGCAAAAGAGCACAGAGGATCATTTTCTAACTGAGGTCCAGGCCAATGCCATCCTTCAGATGCAATTGCAGCGTCTGACCGGCCTGGAGATCGAGAAGTTGGCCAAGGAATACACCGACATCAATGAGGAGATCAAGGGTTACCGGGCCATTTTAGCCCAGGAGTCCCTTGTCTTGGACATCATCCGTGAGGACCTCTACGAGATACGGGACAAGTACGCCCATCCCCGCCGTACGGAGATTACCGGCGAGTTGGAGGAGTTTGATATTGAGGACCTCATTGCCGAGGAGGATTGTGTTGTTACTATTTCTCATGAGGGCTATCTGAAGCGTTTGCCCTTGAATACTTATCGGCGTCAGGGACGTGGCGGCAAGGGCATCATTGGTTCGGACACCAAGCAGGGCGACTGGATCGAGTTCCTTTACATTGCTACTACTCACGATTACCTCATGTTTTTCACCGATCGTGGCAAATGTTATTGGCTCAAGGTCTACGACATGCCCCGGCTGGGCCGCACCAGCAGGGGGCGTTCCATTGCTAATCTACTCCAGATGTCTCCCGGCGAGAAGGTGGCCAGCATTTTACCGGTCCGCGAGTTTGACGAGCGCATGCTGGTCATGGCCACTCGCAGCGGATTGATTAAGAAGACTCCCTTAGTTGCCTATTCACGCCCGCGTAAGGCTGGCATCCAGGCCATCAGGCTCAATGAGAACGACACCGTTATTGGCGTCGCTTTGACTAATGGCAGCAATGAGATTGTTTTGGGCACTGCCGACGGCAAGAGTATCCGTTTTTCCGAGCACGACGTACGGTCCATGGGCCGGGTAGCCGCTGGTGTCCGGGGTATCAAGTTGCGCTCCGGTGATGCGGTTGTAGATATGATTATCGTCGAGCCCGGCGGCAGTTTGCTCACCGTTTGCGAGCACGGTTTTGGCAAGCGTACCGATTTCAGTGAGTACCGTGCTCAGGGCCGGGGCGGAATGGGTCTGATTAATATCCAGACTACCGAGCGTAACGGCAAGGTTGTCGCTTTAAAGTGTGTCCGGGACGAGGACGAGTTGATGATGATTTCTTCCGGCGGCAAGATGGTTCGTACAGCCATCGCTCCCATTAGGCCCATTGGCCGATCTACTCAGGGCGTGCGTTTGATTCGTTTGAACGAGCCAGACAAGCTCGTTGCCGTAGCTCGCGTAGCCTCGGAAGGTTCCGAGGGCAAACCCGACAGCGATGAAAAAGCCCCAGTCGCCGGCACCGACGCTGAAGAGTAATCTTTCTAATACCCCCGACCTGCGTGTCGTGGTTCTGTTCTTCCTTTTTGATTCTTACCGTGTATTTGATCTTTATATTTCCTCTAATGTCCCGGCTCAAATCCCGGCAGGCCAAGAGAACTAGTTACACTAACGTCTTCATGGGACTATTATGACTGGTACACTAATCGGAAAGATTTTATCTGAGCATCTGGTCGCCGGCCAACTCACCCCCGGC
>JAACET010000131.1 GCA_011682385.1 Actinomycetota bacterium
GGATGGGTTTCGATAAACAAGCCGTCGGCCCCGGCTGCCACGGCACTGCGGGCCAACAGAGGACCGAATTCAGGCGATCCACCCGAGCCGGCCCCAGCGGCACCGGGCCTTTGAGTGCTGTGGGTCACATCGAACACCACCGGAGCAAACTGTTGCATAATGGCAATGGCGGGCATATCACTGAGAAGTTGACCGTACCCAAAGCATGTACCCCGTTCGGTTAGCAGGACATTTTCATTGCCCGTTGTCTTGACCTTAGCCACTGCATCTTTCATCTGCTGCGGGGCCATGAACTGCCCTTTTTTTATATTCACGCATTTTCCGGTTTCACCTGCTGCATTCAGCAGATCGGTCTGTCGGCAGAGAAATGCCGGAATCTGGATGATATCCAACACCTCACCAGCCGGTCCAACCTGGTGTACCTCATGTACATCCGAGAGCACGGGCAGCCCCGTCTTCTCACGGATTTTCGCCAGGATATCCAGACCTTCAGCGAGTCCCGGCCCGCGGAAACTGGATACGCTCTGACGGTTGGCCTTGTCGAAGCTGGCCTTGAAGACCACGGGGATATTCAGGTCTTGGGCCAACTGTTTCAGGTGTTCGGCAATTTCCAGGCAAACCTCGGCCGACTCGATAGCGCAGGGCCCTGCTATCAGCAAGAGCGGCTCACCTTGGCCAACGGTGTATTGTCCTATATGGCAACTGGCGGACATAGTCGTACCTCGTATTTTATCAGCTTACTGAGGACACAATAATACTCTCGGGGGTGAGCATAATTCAAGCAGTTGCTTAATCCGGCATCATTAGCACGCTCAGGGCTCCGGGGCAGACCTCAATTTTAGCGGGAAGATGTCCTCCCGGATCACCATCCACTTGCATCCGTACGGATGCGGTGCTACTGGATATCTCGATGTTACGGCATTGGCGGTAGGCAACTGATCGGCGTTCGGGATGGATCTTCAGCATGGTGTTAGCCGAGTGCAGCACCAGACGGCTCTGCCGGCGACATGAGTACACGCACAGGTCCAGCAGGCCATCGTCGAAGCTGGCATCGCGGAGTATTCGCAGTCCGACAGCGTAGCGAGCCATATTCCCCACGAAGGCCAGGGCTGGCCCGTCGCAGAGCATTTCGCCGTCGGCCACCACTCGCAAAGCCGGGAAGCGATACTCCCAGAACGTCCGCCAGATGGGCCAGAAGTAACTCAGGTGCGAGATATGCCCCTGACGATTCTTGTGTACGCGATGGATGACGTCGGCATCGAAGCCCGCTCCCAGTATAGCCAGAAAGTATCTTCCGTTTACACAGCCCATGTCCACCGGGTGGGCTTTACCTCGGCTAAGAAGGATATCGAGTTGGGCTGTATTGTTACTCAAGCCCAGCTCAGTGGCGATGATATTCTCTGTGCCGGCCGGCACCACCAGTAGAGGGACGTTCGAATAGGCCAATCCGTTGGCCACTTCGGCTACGGTTCCGTCTCCGCCGACAGCCGCTACCAGCGTGGCGGCACTTTTTGCGGCTTCCTGGGCCAGTTGGCGGGCATGGCCGACCCGGGCCGTCGGCTGAATGCGGACCTCATAGCCTATCTGAGCCAGGCTCTTCTGGAGTCGCTGGCACATGGGTAGAGTCCGTGAGGACCCTGCCTTGGGATTAATCACAATGATTGCTTTGGACGACACGGATGAACCTATTCTGGAAACACTTAGCGAAATTCTCACACCGTGGCAGACCGGTCCTGGCGGCTACTTTGATTCGCTTTGGCAGTCGCGGAACTGTGATTATAGGCTCATTGGGCTATTCGGCAAAGCCAAAAACGCATCCCCCCCTTGCTCTCTAGCTGGTAGGGGGTATAATAGGCGACTTCCAGCTATGGAGTACCCGCCAAGAGCACGACTTTGGCGTGTGAGGATTCTGACCATATAACACGGGGAGGCAACGAACGCCCTATGGAACAGACCGTCGTCGATATACAGAGTTTGTTAGTCAAAGAGTCTTTTGTTCTGGGTGAAGCCCAGGAGTTGGCCAGGCTGGCTCAGAATAGTAAGGCCCAGCGTGACACTTTGGAGCAGTGGCTTTGTGACCAAGCTGATCAGCTCAGCCGGGCACGGGGTGACGTTGGCCAAGAGGCACTGAAGTTGGGCCTGTTACTAGCCAGTGCTGGTCGGCCGGACAAAGCCATCGATTGGTTACTGAAAGCCCCCGCCGGTCCGGATAGGAGTCTGTCTCTGGGATTGTGCTATTTGCAGACCCACAAGTTCGAGCCGGCTTTGGCCGAGTTGGACACTGCCAAGGCCAGTGGTACGGATGCGTTTACTGTGGCCATGGCCAAGGTCGAGGCCCTGCGGCAGTTGGGTCGGCTCGAAGAGGCCGAGAATCTACTCAAGCAACACGAGCCGGACGCGTCAGCCCGTAGGGGTCGTGCTGAACCTTCGGTCGACGGCAGCAGGACTAAGGCTGACTATTGGTATCAGCTCGGACGTATCTGCGAGGACAGGGGACAGAAGGACGAGGCCCTGACCCATTACGAGCAGTGTCTGCAAATGCAGGAAGACCATCAGGGGGCCCACTTCCGCTTGGCTTATTATAGTGATCTGGCCGGGGACGACGAGTCAGCTCTGGAGCATTATCGCCAGTGTGTTAGTGTTTGGCCGGTCCATGTTAATGCCCTGCTCAATTTGGCTGTACTCTATGAGGATGCCGAGGATTACGACAAGGCCGAGGCCTGCCTCCGCAAGATTCTCTCCGCTAATCCCAATCACGAGCGTGCCAAGCTTTTCCTCAGGGATGTGCTCAGTACCAAGACGATGTACTACGACGAAGACCAGGAACGCCGTCAGGATCGGCGAAATCAGGTTTTGGAGATACCGGTAACGGACTTCGAGTTGAGTGTCCGCAGCCGAAATTGCCTCAAGAGTATGGGCCTGAACAACTTGGGCGACCTTTTGAAGGTGACTGAGCAGGACCTGCTGCGTTACAAGAACTTCGGCGAGACCAGCCTGCGTGAGGTCAGGGCTATACTGTCTCAGAAGGGCCTACGGCTCGGTCAAATGGTGGAGGATCAGTCGGGCAAACACGCTGGGGCTCAGGCGGATTCCGAAGATTCGGATACTGTTTCTGCCGGGGCTATGAATATTCCTCTTCCGGAGGTCAACTTTTCGGTCAGGGTCAAACGCTGCCTGGAGGGCCTGGGAGTGACTACGCTTGGTGATGTGGCTGAGCTGTCCCAGGAGAAGCTGCTGACCTGCAAGAATTTCGGACAGACCTCGTTGGACGAAGTCAAGTCACGTCTGCGCGATCACGGCTTGAGCTTGGCTGACTCCTAATCCAGGCACACGGAACTACCTTCATTGCTTACCTGTAAATTAGTAACTTGCTTCTGCCTTGCTCCGTTTCTTTTTCTGACGGGATGCAATGGCTCAGCCCAACCTCCTTTGGCCAACCGGGCTATTCCCGTGCGTCCGGTGCGTGTCAGGCTCATGGAGGATGCCAAGCTGGTGGAGTTGACTACTACGGGTCCTTACATTGTCACCGATGAATCCGGCAAGGTTTTATGGCGCTCCACATCGGCCGAGTCGCTCAAGGTACGGCCCACCGGTGGCGGCATTCTTTTCAACGGCCGCCTTTTGTCTGAGCCGAGCATACAGGTCAAGTTGACTACCTTTGGCACTATCAAGCTCGCCGACAGGAGATACCGGGGATGGTTTCGTCTGGTCAAAAACCGCTCTGGTTCTTCGCTCATGGTGGTTAACCATGTGCCCCTGGAGCAGTACGTTGCCAGTGTGGTTGGCAGTGAGCTTCCCGGCTATTTTCATCCCGAGGCCTTTCGTGCCCAGGCCGTGGCTGCCAGAACTTATGTTTTGCATAGGATGCTCAATACCAATCGGCCCGACTGGGATGTTTCCGACGGTGCGGCTTCTCAGGTGTATTCCGGCCTGAGCACCGAGACCAGTCAGGCCTTGAAGGCTCAGCGCAGCACGCTGGGCGAGGTTCTGGTTTATGGACCGGCTGGCCGGGAGGAGATCATCTGTACTTTTTACTGCTCTACGTGCGGTGGTGGCACTCGCCCCGTTTGGGAACTGAAGAAGGGATTCAAACGCATTCCACCCTTAGCCGGCGTGCAGGTGGACCAGTGCCAGGAGAGCCCTCGTTATCGTTGGAAGAAGCGTGTTTTCTCCAAGTCCAAAATATTGTCCACACTTGCGGACAGGAACGCGAAGCTCCGCAGACTGGGTTCGTTGAAGAGCGTCCGTATCCACAGTCGAACACCGCAGGGCCGGGCCAGGGAGATTGTCCTTGTCGGTCAGCGATCTCGCCGAGCCACCGTTTCAGCCGAGGATTTTCGATATGCTCTGGGATTGCCCAGCACCTGGTTTGATATTGAGGATCACGGCTCGAAGGTTTGGTTTACCAAGGGCAGGGGTTGGGGTCACGGAATGGGCATGTGTCAATTCGGAGCCAACGGAATGGCCCGGCACGGCTATCGCTACGATGAAATCTTGAGTACATATTTCCCCGGCTCAAAACTCGTACGCTGCTATTAACCCCCGTCTGGTTATTTTTTCTTCTACTTCGCGGTAAACAATCTCTTGTTTTTTCCAAACGCCCCCGGCCTACGTGCCGGGGGTTTCTTTTGCATATATCCAAGGGATATGGCATAATGCTTTTTGACAATTAGGTTCGACTGGCACAGGTCAGTCCAGCAAACGTCTCAAGAGGAAATTGCGACTTCTTCGGACTACGAGACTTTGGTGGGCCGTGCCTCCCTTGCCTACGGGCTTGGGAGCACGCTCTACCACTCGTAGTCACGGTGTCGCAACCGTCCTCTTGAGTGGCCATGAGTAGTGCTCCCTTTTTATATGCGCTGCCAGCGAGGGGAAGATAATGAGACGAGCCAGTTGTAAGATTTTCAGCAAGAGCGAATGGGCTCAACTGGCTGAGCAACTGTCCCTGTCCTCAAGGCAAGTGCAAATCATCCGACTTCTATGTGATGGTCATAAAAACTATTCGGCTGCCTGTGCCTTGGGCATCAGCCCAGCGACCGTGCGGACGCACCTGAGACGGCTCTATGCGAA
>JAACET010000006.1 GCA_011682385.1 Actinomycetota bacterium
AAAAGCATTTGCGGATCAAAGGCCATCAGAGCCCTAATCCCTTATTCAAAAGGATGTTACACAGAAGTAATCGAACTGCGGGACCAAGCAGGCCCTGGTATCGACAGGTGCTGCCCGGATTCCCCTCCATATCCAGGTTCAGAAAAGACTCTACCAGCGGATACTTGAAGGCCAATACAAGGCTGGGGATAAGCTGCTGACCAACCGAGAGATTATGGAAAGATTCAACGTAGGAAGAATGACCGCCCGAGTTGCGATCAACGCCTTGGTACAAGAGAATGTGGTCACACGTAAGCCCGGATGCGGCACCTTCCTAACCGACCCGAAGGAATGGATACAACCCAGGCAAACACAGGCTACCCAATACAAGGTATTGCTGGCCTACCAGGACATGTCCAAGACGCATGCCTGTTCCGACGACAGCCATTTGTTGGCTTCAATTCATGAAGCCATGAAGCAGAACGGTATGGAGGCGAGCTTATTGTCACTTCCGGAGAACGGTGAGCCAGCCTATCGTATGCTTAGCCAATATCTGAAAACGCATAATCCTGATGGAGTGATTATGCATGCCATCGGGGACGAACGCCTTTATGAGCTGGTGGAACATCTTCCGGCGATAGCAAGCGACATTGTCTTGTTTTCTCATGTGGTTGGATGGCTACCTTGCGAGGCCAAGCGCCAGATCGTCCTGCAGTGAATTTCTATGAAATCGGGGGTTTTGAGGTCGATCCGTCTGATCCCGACGAATTCAACGTTTACAACACTTCGAGTTGGCAACCATTGCTACAACTGGCCGAAGAATGCACGGATATTATCCGTATGCGAAGTGCCCTACTGAGACCGGCGACCTGCTCCTGACGTTAGACTGTAAATAGTAGCCTACCCTCCCTATGACTTTTTTAAAAAGTGATATTGACATAAGCAGACAGAAGTGCTAAAAGTGTCATGACAGTTTCCTTGGTACGCAGATATTCAGAATCAATGGCTCATAAACAAACCAAAGCCCAACAGGCCTATAAGAAGATTCGCAAGCTCTTGATAAAGGGGCATTTTCCTCATGACCAGCGGATGTCGCTTCGGTTGCTGGCGGGTCAATTGGAGATGTCCGTCGTTCCGATCAGTGAGGCGGTGAGGAAGCTTGAGCAGGAAGGACTTTTGATAACCCAGCCGCAAAGTGGGATATATCTGCGTAAGTTAAGTTCCGGCGAGAAGCGGCAGATGAATCTCATTCGCCAGGCTTTGGAAGTCCAGGCGGCACGATTGGTTGCTCTTTGCCGTCGTAAAAAAGATTTGGAATTGCTCAGGAAACGTGCCCTCAAAATCAAAAAGCACTTGGAACAAAACAAGCCTGATCTTGCCGCCGATTCTGACGTTGAATTTCACAGAAAGCTTGTCTTAGCTGCGGGCAGCCCTATGCTTTTCAATCAATATGAAAGAATAGCTGTTGTTTCAATGGTCTGCGGAATGACTCTTCCTTTAAGATGGTCGCAGGAAGAAAGCCCCTTACATACAGATATTATCGAAGCTTTGGAAACGGGTGATCCCGATAAGGCTGCCCAGGCGGTGTTTAGCCATATCAAGGCGGAGAACGATTTTTTAAGGAGCAATTGAAGTGAGAAGCAGTGATATTACCCAGGGCTCCGGTCAACAGTTGTATGTCAAAGCCAAGCAGCTTATTCCCGGAGGAGCTCAGTTATTGAGCAAGCGTCCGGAGCTGTTTTTGCCTAACCAATGGCCCAGTTATTATAGCAGGGCCCAGGGGTGCTTTGTTTGGGATCTTGACGGCCAAAAATACTGTGATGTAACTATTTCCGGAATAGGCGCCTGTCTTTTAGGTTTTGCAGACCCTGACGTAAATCAAGCGGTCAAGAATGTTGTTGATAAGGGCAATATGTGCACCTTGAATGCTCCGCAGGAAGTGGAATTGGCTGAGCTTCTTTGTGATATTCATCCCTGGGCGGATATGGTTCGATATGCCCGTACGGGTGGTGAATCCATGGCTGTGGCTGTAAGAATAGCCCGGGCTTATACCGGTAAAGACAAGGTAGCAATTTGCGGCTATCACGGCTGGTCGGATTGGTACCTGGCCGCGAATTTATCTGTCGATGGTGCTTTGGACGGCCATCTTTTGTCCGGCCTTGAGCCGATTGGCGTACCTCGAGCTCTTGCTGGTACGGTTTTGACTTTCAGGTACAATCAGATTGAGCAACTTGAAGCTATTGTTGCTGAGCATGGAGATTCGTTGGGTGCAATTGTGATGGAACCATTTCGTTTTGACGAACCCCGGGATGGTTTTCTTGAGCAAGCTCGTGACATAGCCACGAAAAACAATCTGGTATTGATCTTTGACGAGATTACTGCCGGTTGGCGATATGGCCTTGGTGGAATACACCTTCAGTTTGGCACAGAGCCGGATATAGCCGTATTCTCGAAATCTATATCTAATGGTTTTCCGATGGCTGCGGTAATAGGCCGGGGTGATGTTATGCAGGCTGCTCAAAAAAGTTTTATCAGTAGTACCTATTGGACCGAGTCCATTGGTCCGACGGCTGCGTTGGCCACAATCAAGAAGATGCGTGAACTGAACGTGAGTGATAGTATCAATAGAGTGGGCACGCTGGTTCAGCAAGGCTGGCGAAAGACAGCGGCGAAGCACAGCCTGAAGCTTGAAATTACGGGCCGACCTGTTCTTACGCATTTTAGCCTTGACTATGGCCAGCAAAGTCGAGCTCTCTGTACGCTTTTTACGCAGGAGATGCTTGATAAAGGCTACCTTGCCAATACGGCGTTTTACGGCACCTATGCACATACTCCGGAGATTATAGATGAATATCTGGTAGCACTTGATGAAGTTTTTGGCCTATTGTCCGAGGCCATCAAGAGCAATGACGTAGATAAGCGATTGAAAGGGCCCATTGCCCATACTGGTTTTTCTCGACTTACCTGACCGAGTAACATTTTCAGATGAAAGGAGTGGCGAATAGATGTTGCCAGTAAGTAATCCTGATAATATAAAGCTGGCCATGGTCGGCATGGTAGAAGGCAATGGCCATCCCTACAGTTGGTCTGCGATAATCAACGGCCAATATGATGCCAACGTCATGGCTGACTGCGGTTTTCCAGTCATTCCTCAATATCTGGCTGCTGCAAAAGACGGGCTTGGGATATCCGGAGCAAAGGTGACGCACGTCTGGTGCGATGAAAAGTCCGATGCCGAAAAGGTAGCTAAGGCTGCCTATATTCCAACTGTTGTGGATAATCCCCAGGATGTTATCGGTAAGGTTGATGCCGTGATTATTGCCACGGACAAAGGCTGGGAGCATTTGGATCGAGCTCGGGCCTTTATTGAAGCTGATATACCAATATTTATCGACAAGCCTCTTACGGACACGGAAGATCACTTGCAGCAGTTTGTGAAATGGCAGCAGGAAGGTAAGTCGATTATGTCCACCAGCGCTATGCGCTACGCTAAAGAGTTTGCCGAAGCGCGAAAACGCTTACCGGAACTTGGCCAGCTTCGTTTGATTACCATGACTACCCCCAAGACCTGGGAGCGTTATGGCATACATGCTCTGGAAGGGGTTTATCCGTTCCTTGAACCGGGCGGATGGCTTTGGGTGGTAAATACCGGCACTGAACAGGCCAACATAGTCCATTGTCGACATGAAAGCGGCGTAGATGTTATTCTCGCCGCCATAGCAGATATGTATGGAGCGTTCGCCTGCCTTAATCTTTATGGTACCAAGGGTAATTTATCGGTACAATCCAAAGATACTTTCTATGCTTTCAGAGGTCAGCTTGTTGAGTTTATTAATTATTTGAGAACAGGGGATTTGCCCTTTGAATTTTCTCAGACCGTTGAGCTGATGAAGATAATCATTGCCGGTGTTCGCAGCAGAGGAGAGTCCGGCCGAGTTGTTCAATTACAGGAGATAAAAGCGTGAGTGAAGCAACCTTGAAAATGCGGCCGAGCAGAGTGTTGGCCAAGATGCGAGCCGGTGGCGTCGCCACATGTGTAAAACTTAACCTCGCTGACCCTCGAGTAGCTGAGATTGCCGGCCTTTGCGGTTTTGATTGTGTCTGGACGGACATGGAGCACGTCCCCAACACTCTGCACGATGTCGAAAATATTGTCCGGGCAGCAAAGATGCTGGACATGGATACTCTGGTCCGTGTACCCAGGGGCAGTTACAGCGACTTGATCCGTCCGTTGGAGATGGACGCGACCGGCCTTATGGTTCCCCACGTCATGAGCATTGAAGATGCCCGGAAGGTTGCCTGGTATACCCGCTTTCATCCCCTGGGCCGACGGCCCATCGACGGCGGCAACTCCGATGGTGCCTACTGCATGATACCAATGGATGAATATATCAAGCAGGCCAATGAGCAGCGATTTGTAGTGGTTCAGATTGAAGATCCCGAGCCCTTGGACGATCTCGAAGAAATCGCGAAGGTCGAAGGGATAGACATGCTGCTTTTCGGCGCAGCTGATTTCAGCCAGGGTATAGGGGCGCCGGGTGAATGGGATAATCATAAAATAGTTGATACTCGCAGACGAGTTGCCGAAGTAGCTCGAAAATATGACAAATTTGCCGGAATACCAGGCAGTGTGGATAATTTCAAAGAGCTTGTTGATATGGGCTATCAGTTCATCAGTATTGGAGCTGACGTGGTAGGCTTATGGCAGTATTACAGGGAGCTCATGTCCTCAATTGCCGGCTTGTCTGTAGCTTCGCCGAAGTAGGCTCGTGGTGAGGTCTTTGTGTTTTAATTTGGCCTTTTGGTCGGTGGCGCGCAGGTCTTGGATATGGGCCGAAAATACTCGATTACCTTGGGCAGTCCCTCTTCGAGTGATATCTTTGGCCGCCAATTCAGGGCTCGATCTGCCAGGCTGATATCCGGTTTTCGCCGATTCGGATCGTCTTTGGGCATTTCCCGATAGACTATTTCTGATTTTGAGTCACACAATTTGATGATCAGTTCGGCCACACTTTTGATACTTCTCTCGTCTGGATTCCCCAGATTCACCGGTCCGGTAAATCCTGCGCAGTTCATCAGTCGGATTAGTCCGTCCACCAGCTCATCCACGTAGCAGAAGCTGCGTGTCTGGCTGCCGTCTCCGAAGATGGTGATCGGCTCATTGCGTAGGGCCTGCAGTACCAGGTTGCTCACTACACGTCCGTCGTAGGCGCACATCCTTGGCCCATAGGTGTTGAAGATGCGGGCCACACGGATATCCACCCCAGCCTCGCGATGGAAATCGAAGAACAGCGTTTCCGCCACTCGTTTACCTTCGTCATAGCAGCTTCGTGGTCCGATGGTATTGACGTTCCCCCAGTAGTCTTCTTTTTGGGGATGTTCCAGGGGGCTGCCGTATATTTCGCTTGTCGACGCCTGAAGCACGCGGGCGTGTATATCTCTGGCCAGCGTCAGCACATTGATTGCTCCTATTACCGAGGTCAGTACTGTTTTCATCGGCGAGCGTTGGTAATGGATTGGCGAAGCCGGGCAGGCCAGGTTGTATATTTGATCCACTTCTAAGGGCAAAGGGTCTACCACGTCATGCCGGATTATTTCCAGGTAGTGATTATCCAGCAGATGGCGCACGTTATCTCGACTGCCGGTATGAAAGTTATCCAGGATTATAACGTTATGTCCTTCTTTGAGCAGTCGTTCGCTCAGATGAGACCCGATGAATCCCCCGCCACCGGTTATTAGTATTTTCACAGTGACCTCCTTGGCAGCTCTATGAGTTTTTGGCTGGTTCTATTGTCGGTCGTCCCACGCCCAGATAGGTAAATCCCTGTTTTGCCAGAAAACGCGGGTTATACAGATTCCGCCCGTCGAAGATTACCGGTGTGTTCAGCAGCTCTTTGAGTCGGCCAAAGTCCGGACTGCGGAATTCCGGCCATTCGGTTAGCACTATTAGTGCGTCTGCACCTGCGACGGCCTCGTAGTCGTTCTCGAAATACTTTGCTTTTGCGTTTTCGCCCAGCACCTTTTTCGCTTTATCTATGCCGTGCGGGTCATGGGCCTGGATTGTTGCCCCGGCCTTCAGGAGCCCTTGAGCCACGGTCACCGCCGGTGATTCCCGCACGTCATCCGTACCCGCTTTGTAGGTCAGACCCCACAGGGCGAAGGTTTTGCCGGCCACGTTGGAGTCATAATGCCTGATGATTTTTTCCAGGAACGCTTTTCTTTGGGCCTGATTTATTTCGTGTACCGCCAGTGCGATCCGCATCGGGTGATTGAGGTCCCGTCCCGTAGCCGCCAGGGCCTGTACGTCTTTCGGAAAGCACGATCCCCCGTATCCCACACCCGGAAACAGAAAGGAATCGCCCAGCCGTGAATCGCTGCCGACGCCCAGCCGCACGTGCTGAACGTCTGCCCCGCACTGTTCGCACAGTAGGGCGATCTCATTTATGAACGATATCTTGGTTGCCAACAGCGTGTTGGCCGCGTATTTGGTCAATTCTGCCGAGGCCGGGTCCATAATCAGCAGCCTGTCCGCTCGCCGCATGAACGGCGAGTACAGTTCCCGCAGAATCTCAGCCACTGCCGGGTTATCCGTCCCGATGATCACCCGGTCCGGCGTGGTGAAGTCTGGGATAGCCTTTCCTTCTTTGAGGAATTCCGGGTTGCTCGCACAGTCGAATGGCTCATGGGTGTTCTGATCGATCACTTCGCACAGTTTTTTATTCGTTCCCACCGGCACTGTGCTCTTGGTCACGATGATTTTGTATCCGTTCATAGCCTTGGCGATCTGTTTTGCCGCCGCCAGTATATTTGTCAAATCCGCCGAACCGTCTGCCGCTGGTGGTGTATCCACGGCCAGGAAGATTAAGAGTGACTTTTCTACCGCTTCGGCCAGATCGGTCGTGAAGCTCAGCCGTCCGCTGCCGGCGTTTCGCTTGACCATTTCCGCCAGACCTGGCTCGTAGATAGGCAACCGCCCCTTATTTATCCCAGCTATTTTTTCTTCGTTGATATCGACGCAGACCACTTCGTTACCAACGTCGGCAAAGCAGGTCCCCGCCACCAGTCCCACATAACCCACGCCAACTACAGTCAGTTTCATAGCCACTTCCTAACCCGGCCCAGCCGGCACCAAACAGATACAAAAACTTCAGAACTGAGCATCCTGTCGCTATCCAAGTCCTCACGGCTGCAATTGCCTACGAAAGCCACAGCCTCCTGAGCAGCATCAAGAATATGGTGTAAGCGAACGAGGTCATTCTTGAGCATATTGAACCTCGGCAGTAGCTAGCACCTCATCGCGAAAATATCGACTCAGATCCTCAGCCGTGCGCAGGTCTATTTTTCGTCCCCCGAAGAGCCCGGCCAATTCTTGCTCCATGTCCAGCAGTCCGAAGAATCCGGGAACGTGCCCGTGCTCGAATTCCACCAGCACATCTACATCGCTATCGGCGTCGAAGTCTTCGTGCAGAGCCGATCCAAAGACAGCCAATCGGCGAATATGATGGCCACGGCAAAAATCAGCAATTTTATCTTTGGTTATGGCCAGGTTCTTGTTCATGATGGCTCCACTTCTTGAGCTGTTTTCTGCATTATAGTACATTTGGGCCCTGGACTTGTAAAGGGAGTGTTTGCATCCGCCCGTGGACTGCCTGAAATCTTGGTATGCCCCTGGCGAATATGCAGGCTTGACTCAACTGGGAAGGCTGATTTATAATGGCTGTATTGTTGCTTGGAAGCCATGTCTGCGAAGGAACCGAAAATCCCATGAAATTGTTGCGCATCAGCATGACTGACGGTTCGCTGCAGTCTCAGCCCATTCCCCCCCAGTACCAGGGCCTGGGCGGCCGGGCTCTGACCTCCGCTATTGTCGCTGCCGAGGTGCCGCCTCGTTGTGCGCCTTTGGGTCCCAATAACAAGCTTATTCTGGCTCCAGGATTGCTCACTGGCACATCCGCTGCTTGTTCGGGCCGACTCAGCGCCGGTGGCAAAAGCCCCCTGACCGGAACCATCAAGGAATCCAACGCTGGCGGAACAGCCTCGCAACATCTGGCTCGCCTGGGTATCGCCGCGATCGTAGTCGAAGGCCAGCCGAAGAATGGCCTCCAGCAGGTTTTGCACATTACTGCCGATGGTGCCAAGCTCACCCCGGCCGATAAGCTCGAAGGCCAGGGAAACTACGCCACTGTGGAGTCGCTGTTTACGAAGTTCGGCCAAAAATGTTCGATTATCAGCATTGGCCAAGCTGGCGAGATGAAGCTGGCCACAGCCACCATTGCCGTTACAGACCCGGAGAATCGCCCCACTCGCCATTGTGGCCGGGGCGGATTAGGTGCGGTCATGGGTTCCAAGGGTCTCAAGGCCGTGGTCATTGACGCCGCCGGCGGCAAGCGTCCCGAATCTGCCGACCCCAAGACCTTTAGCGAGGCAGCCAGGATTTTTACCGCCGAACTGAAGAAACACCCTGTTACTTCCAGCACCTTACCTACTTACGGCACCAATGCCCTGACCAACGTAATAAACCAGGCCGGGGCTTTGCCGACCCGCAATTTTACTTCCGGTAATTTTGAAGGGGCCGAGAAGACATCCGGCGAGACCCAGCGTGATATGATTCTTGCCCGCGACGGATTGGCCAAGCACGCCTGCCATCCCGGCTGTGTTATTCAGTGTTCAAGGATTTACAACACCAAGAAGAAGGAATATCTCACCAAGGGCCCGGAGTACGAGACCGTTTGGGCTCACGGGGCTAATTGTGGCATAGACGACCTGGACACCATTGCCGAGATGGATCGCTTGGAGGACGACATTGGCGTGGACACCATCGAGACCGGAGCGACTTTAGCTGTAGCCATGGCCGCTGGCTTGGCCGAGTTCGGCGACGGCAAGGCTGCCATGCGCATGGTCAATGAGATCGCCCAGGGCACGCCTCTGGGCCGGACCCTTGGCAGCGGAGCCGAGGTAACCGGCAAGGTTTTTGGGATCTCGCATGTTCCGACGGTCAAGGGTCAATCCATGCCCGCCTACGACCCCCGGGCCGTCCAGGGCATTGGTGTAACTTACGCCACCAGTACCATGGGTGCCGACCATACTGCTGGCTATGCGGTTGCCCCGAACATTCTCAAGGTTGGCGGCGATTTGGATCCGCTCAAGCCTGATGGCCAAGTGGAAGCCTCCCGCAATCTACAGGTAGCCACAGCCATGCTGGACAGTGCCGGCTTATGTTTGTTTGTAGCCTTTTGCGTTCTGGACAGCCCTGCCGCTTTTGGAGCCATCCGTGATATGCTCAACGCCCATTATGGCTGGACCCTTTCCGACGATGACCTTTTGGCCATAGGCGGAAAGACTCTCCTGAAAGAGCGCACCTTTAATAAAGCCGCCGGATTCGGCCCAGCCGACGACCGTTTGCCGGAGTTTTGTTACACTGAGCCCTTGCCGCCGCACAACACCGTGTTCCAGGTGACGGATCAGGATTTGGATCAGTTGTTTAAGCCGCTGGAAGAAAAATATTCCAGTTGAAAAAAAGGGGTCAGGAACCTTTTTTGGTAGATGTGTCCATGAAAGTTCAGGTCAAAGTCTTCGCCACGCTACGGAAATATGCGCCGGCCGAGTCGGTTCAAAAGGATGGTCTGGAGTTGGCTGAAGGGGCTACGATTCGCCAAGTCCTCCAGCAGCTGGGCGTACCTGAACCGGAGGTCGCTTTTGTTTTTGTTAATTCCAAACGGCACAAGTTGGACGAGCCTTTGTCTGACGGCGACGAGCTGGGTATCTTTCCCCCCATGGCCGGCGGATAGCCGTGATCGAGAGTTAGGTCCTCGATTTGCTTTTGACACAGACCTGGGGCAAGGCCCCCCCAAGGCACCTTTCCCCAGGCTGATTGTTGGAGCCCTTCCCCGATTTGCAGCAGGTCTGAAAGAAAAGAGTAGAGCCACTCGCTGCTCAATTAACAAGACCCGGAAAGAGTGGGCTTATATGCGCACTTTTTTCTCTTGAGGGCTGCAAGGGTGCATATCGCATTTGTAGGTAGATTTCTTAGATTCTCATCCGCAAAAGGATGGAGAACCTTCTTTTATTGTAACCGTTCAGGCCCTTTGGGGCCTGAACGGTTACAAAAGTAAATGCCTGGATACCTGTGGGGCTCTGTCCCACACCCTGGGATTTATCGCTTGCCCGCCAATGGCCTGTACAAAGACAAAGGCGGTACTTCTAACTGGTACCGCCCATGCCACTGGCACATCCCGACGCTCGGGTCGCTTCCCAGCGTTGCCCTATCCTTCGGGATGTAGAAGAAAATACAATCAGTCAGCAGAATGCTGACAAGGCAAATGATCCTGGAACAAATAAAAAGACAGGATCATCACGGAGAATTCTAACTTGACGGACAGGAGACTTAAAGATAAATAGAGCTTAGGCGCTGCACTTTTCTACCGCCCAGCGTTACACTTTTACTCCGGCCTTTACACTCGGTGGTTGATATGTCCAAGCTGGGCGAGAATACCGTTTGGCTGGACTGCAATGTCTTGCAGGCTGACGGTGGCACAAGGACCACGGCCATAACCGGCGCCTATGTCGCTTTGGCCGATGCTCTTATCTGGGCCCGCAAGCAACGGCTCATAGAGCAGAATCCTTTGACCCAGGCCCTCGCTGCAGTTAGCGTAGGTATTGTTCACGGGAAGGCCCTTTTGGACCTGGACTATGCCGAGGTAGACATGAATGTAGCCATGACCTCTGCCGGAGCATTTGTGGAGTTGCAGGGCTCTGCTGAGGGCGGGACTTTTACCCGCCCGCAACTGGACAAGATGCTCCGGGCCGCTTACAAGGGTATACGCCAATTGCTGTCCAGACAGCAGACAGCCTTGGCCAAAACGCTCAGGCGAAAAACCAAATGACTAAAAGCCAACATTCCGTTCTGCTCTTAGCCATAATGTGTGTTTGGTTCCTGCCGTCTTTTGTCGGCTGTGGCTCCGGGCCTGCCGAGGGTGACGGAATCTTCTCTTCACTGCGGAACAAAGACTCCGGATCTTCCACCGGTGCTACGTGTACCATTACTTTGTACAACATTTCCGGGGGCGGGGAAGCTAGCTTGGCTCAGGCGCAGGCCATATTGGATCAGATCAAAAAGCAGACCTCTTGGTCTGACCTTCACATCGTACCTTCCGAGCACGTTACCAAGGTCTGCCGGGGCTACTTCAAGAGTTTTTCCAGTAACAAAGCTAAACGCACGTTACGGCAGGTGCGCTCCTACGTTGGCCCGGCTGGGAACAAACCTTTCCGGCGAGCTATTTTTTCCGATCTTCCCGGTCGGCGGGAACGGCAGATTGTCGCGGGCCCTGCTCAGTGGGACCTACGCAATGCCCAGGGTAATGCCAGCCTGTGCATCGATGTTTATACCGATCCTAACAATCGTGCCTCCGCGGCTGCAAAACAAGTCAAAAAGCTGAGAGGCAAGGGGATTGAGGCCTGGTACTATCATGGCCGATACCGTTCCGGCGTATATGTAGGTCACTTTAATGCCTCCTATGAACGGGTTGCCACCGGCAAGACAGCTACGGGCCAACCGATCATGCGGGAAAAGTTCGTGACCCACGATCCTCAATTTAAGGCCTTGCGCAAAAAATTTCCTTCTTACAGGATAGATGGCCAAGTGCTAACCCTCCGGTTCGGTAAGACTGAAGCACATGAGAGTTCTCGCTTGGTTCCTATACCGAGATTCGGCCAGGAGGTAATGGATTCGGAAGTCGGTCTATAGCGACAGTTTTTGAGACACATTTTGGTAACGGCGTTGAGCAAACTTCGCAAAATATTAATAGCTACTCAGAATCAAGGCAAATTACGAGAAATTCAGTCCGAGTTGGCTGGGCTGTCAGCCGAGTTCGCTTGCTTGGCTGATCTGCCGAGCCTGGCTGAGGTCGAGGAAATCCACGACACCTTCCGCGAGAACGCCGATCTGAAAGCCCTGTACTACGCCGATCTGACCGGCTTGTGGACTTTGGCTGATGATTCAGGTCTTGAGGTCGATGCTCTAGGCGGTGCCCCCGGAGTTTTTTCTGCCAGATACGGCGGCCCGGACTGTGATGATGCTCGCAATAATGCCAAGCTCTTGGCCGAACTCGCTGATGTGCCCGATGAGAAGCGCACGGCCAGGTTCCGCTGCTGTCTTAGCTTAGCCGCCGATGGCAAAATCATAGCCCGTAGTGAGGGTATTCTCCACGGCCGAATAGCTTTTTCGCCGCAGGGCCATAACGGTTTCGGTTACGATCCTTTGTTCTACGTTCCCGAACATGGCTGCACCACAGCTCAGATGTCCCCCGAGCAGAAAAATGCCGTCAGCCATCGCGGACAAGCTATCCGAGCCATGAAGCAGATTATGCTCACTGAGAAGCTCTTATGAAATGTGAACCAGCCACACAAATCAGGAGTATTGCCCATGACTAGCTACACAGGCCTTGCTTTGGTACTAGCCAAGGTCAACTTCAGCCCCTTTGAGTTCGGTATGTTTACTTGCTTTGGTGTCTGTTGGCTGGCATCCATTTACAAGTCTCTCAAGTCTAAACGGACTGAAGGTAAGAGCCTTCTTTTCTTGTGCATCGTTTGGGTTGGTTATATCTTCGGCGTCATCCACAAAATATTCTATAACCCCGACTTTGTTCTTGCCCTATATATCTGTAACGTCATTCTCGTTTTCATTGACATCATGCTTTATCTGCGCTATTCCCGCCACTCGATGGCAACTCTCAAGGTGCCTTTTACTCTGCGATAGCGATCTGTAGTAGCTCAAATGATGGGTGTCATTGTGAACACTTCGTCGCTGTACTCCTCGCAATGATGAGCCCGCAAATTACGTGTGATTACTAGCGATCCTCTTGATAAGTGAAAATCGGCTTGATCCCTGCACCCCAGGATTCTATTTTCTTCTTCTCCGCTGGGCCCACGATTCGCCTGATTTTTGTCCAAAACAATTGACCTCGCCAGCCGATCGGTTAGAATAGTGCTTTGTCGTATCCGTGGGGTGTTTTGGCATCCGAATAGTGGCCTGGCAGACTCCAGAGAGAAGAAGGTTTCTAAGGCCGTGGCTAAAGAACGCAGTGTCCGCAAGAAAAAGGCGTCTCGTTCCGGTAAATCTCAGCACGACACCGAGATTCTCCGAGCCAGGCGTGCAGTCTCCGCTGCCTTGAGTGCGGAGTCTTCAGCAGATCCGCTGCCTGCTGGGGCGTCTGCGATGTCTGGGCCGGCTCAGGCTGAGCCACCTTTGGATGCGGACCGGTTACCTGTGAATTCATCGTCGCCGGCTGGAATCCCCGCTGTTATGAAAGGTCTAATCCGTGTGGCCGCCGGTCTGGTTGGCCACAGCTCCGGATCGGTCACAGATGATCGCCCCCCGGTCGTGTATTCGTCCGTAGCTGTATCTTCCGATCCCTTGGCGGATTTGGTTCGTCGGCACATTGCTCGGTCGGGCAAACCGCTCATCGGACCGCAAGACCCCACTGACCGGCTATGTCGAGAGGTTTTGGCCAATCTAGCCCAGGTTCGTCTTGACACCGTACTGCAGAGTCCTTCGAAACCAACGAGGATCTAACGCATGTCTGAAGATTATCAATCACAACTTTCTGATACGAACCAGACCTCCAGCACGATTGTTTCTGCACCGCATACTGAATATCCTTTGTTGCCTGTGCCCCATCCTGGGTCGCGGGAACTTCCGGAGTCTTTGTTGGTGCGTACATTTCGGAGACGCTGGCGGTTTATGCTCATTGCTTTCGTCGGCCTATTGACGGCTGGTTTGTCCTTATCGATTATGTATGTCCGTCCGAAGTATCAGGCCGTCGCTCAGATTCACTTTAAACCGCGTTCCGGCATCGATAACACTCTGCTGGGGGGAGACGTACGGCTGGGGTATTCCGGTTACGTGCTTACCGAACTTGGCCGTATTCCTCGGCGTGAGATTATTTCTGCTGCCGTGGGGAATCTCGAACTCCCCAAGTCCGCGGTTAACGATTTGTTGCCTCGGATCTCGGCTGTATTGCAGGATCGAAGCCAGATGGTCTCTGTTGTTGTCAGCGGCTCCTCACCTGCCGGCTTGGTCGAGGTTGCCAACGCCGTTGCCCAGGCCTACTTGGATATTGATGTTCTCCCGCAGATTAAACGCTATCAGGACGCCACACAGCAGTTGCGGGGCGATCTGACCTCTTTCCGGAAGGATAGGCAAGTTCTGCTGGATACCCTTGAAGGTCGCAATGACGACGGTTACGTTCGAGCCCTTCGCCGTCAGAAGGATGGCCTGATTCAGCCTTTGTCCGAGGCCAAGCGTGATCTATCCGCTGCCGAATTAGATTATAGTCAGGCTGCCGGCCGTCTAGCCGCTCTGTCTGCTTCGTCTTTCGATTCGGAAAAGGCAAAAGCCTTTTTGGCCGAACTCATCAGCGAAGACCCTCTCCTAGAGATGTACCGTTCCGTTTACCAGACCATGATTGCCACCTCGGATCAGGAAAAGCTTTTCACCGAGACCCGCGATAAATTTCCAGAAGCGGATTCCAAGCTTTCTAAGGCCTCCGGTAATAAAGGGAAGCCCATCACTGTGTTTGAGCAAATCCGTCGGGGCATGTACCAACGGCTCTCGGAACTCAAGACCCAGGCTCTGGCCGAGTCCGAGAGACTCCGCCGGGAGGAGTTAGCCGAACAGCAGGCCCTCGTTGATCAAAGGGAACGGCAGCGCCAGGCCAAGAGCAGTTTTTTCAGTGAACTTCGCGCCCGGGACACTCAGATCGCTGAGAGAATCACCGAAGCTTGTCGTCTTACCGGGCAAGTGCTTGACCTGGAGTCTCGTATCGCCGCCCATGAAGATGAACTTCAAAAGCGAGCAGATGATATGCTTCCGCCAGCCGAGCCGGTCCTGGACGAAAAGGCTGTCGCTGCGGTTAGGTTGCCTGATTTTCGCTGGCTGTTTATTTCCGGCAGTGTCCTGCTGGCTACGGTGTTGTCCCTCAGTGGGGGAATGCTTGTTGAGCATTATGATTCACGCCTGACCAATGCCGGCGACATCGTCCGGCGGGTTGGTATTCCCGTGCTGGCTTCTCTGCCCACTGCCGATGACCCGCAGTCGGATGACTTCTGGTTGCCCGAAGAGATGTCCATGGCCGACTATGTTAACGATCAGTACCGCAACATCCGCACTGCGGTCCTTTTCGGCCAAGGCGCTACGCCGGAACTGATTGTTGTCACTGCCCCGACTGCGGCCGAGACCAAAACTACTCTCAGCGTTAATTTGGCCATCAGCATTGCCCGTTCCGGACGGACGGTCCTGCTGATTGATGCGGATCTTGGAAGCCCTTCCCTGTCCGATGTTTTCGATTTGCCTGCTTCTCCCGGCTTCTCGGATGTTCTGCGTAATCCGGCCTCGCTGGCCCAGACCATCTCTCGCACCCGGGTGGAGCGTTTATCGGTTATGCCGGCCGGCTCGCATTTGGAGCACTCTGCCGAGTTGCTGAGCTCACCCACCGGGCGATCGCTCTTCGACTCTCTGGCGGGGAACTTCGAGCACATTATTATTGATGCTCCGCCGTTGCTCGATTGCCCCGAAGGTCGTATAATCGCTGCTTTAGCCGATGGCGTCATCTGTTCCTTCAGTGCCCGATCCACCCGTTCGGGCCAAGCCCGACAGGCAACCGCCATACTCGAGGAGCTGGGGGCCTCTGTCATCGGATCGGTTCTTAATGCTTAGATGACGGACAGTCTTTGGCTCTGGTGTCAAAAGGATTTACTTCATAGCATGGATGTTATTCTCAGACAGCTCTCGCAAGACAATTCCACTGAGCCTCGCAGTTACACACTGAACGTAGGTCCTACTCTCGTGGGCCGTAGCGACAATTGCAGCCTGATTCTCTCTTCTCAGAGTGTTTCGCGATGGCACTGTATTCTGGACGTTACCTCTGATGGCCTCTATGTAACCGATCTGCACAGTCTCAATGGCACTTATGTCAACGACCGCCGGGTCATCCGCCTGTTGCTCAAATCCGACGACCGCTTGCGTATTGGCACGGTGCCTTTCGTGGTGGATATCGACTCAGCCGACGAAGTCTCGATTCCGTCCGGCAGCTTTGCTCTCCGAGTTCTGCCCCGTAAGGCGGATGCCCCTCCAAAGGCCCTTGCTACTACGGATTTCTCTAATATCCCAGCCGTATCGCCGCCTCGCAGACGTCGCCCGCCGGCGGCCAATTATGATGCTCCTTCTGAGAAATCTGCTGAACTGTCGGCCCCAACTGGAGCGGATGGCTCACAGATGGTCCGCTATGAAAAAGCCCTCAACGACTGTTCTGCTCAATTGCGTTTGTTGATCGAGAAGGTCGCTGTTTTGGAAGCCAAGCTTGACGCTTTAGGCTCTCGGAATGACGGGGCTCAGCGGCAGATCGAGGTGTCGCCTCATACAGCTTTTGAGCGTCATGATGCCCTGATGTATGTCGCTCGTGCAGCCGTCTGCGATAAGGTGCGGCAGAAAAACCTACCCTCAAAGTCAGCTTAGAAAATGTAACTTATCGCCCCACGCATGTAGTCCGATATAACTGCTCTTATTATCCGGGAATATTTTTTAAGTGCTGGGCGTTTGCCATAGGCCTTTGTTGTATCGTATCCTTCTTATAACGTGGTTTTGTCCCGGCGGATCGGAGCAGTGGGGGACACTGTAGTGAGGCCCGGACGACCTCTATCGGAATGCCATCGTTCGTGTGGAGCAATATTATGATGGATACTGCCCAGGAAGCAACGGCTACTGGTTCCAACTCGACAGTTGAGCAATGTGTCCAACGTGCCCACTCTGAAGGAATAGGCGAGTTTCAGCCGGATAGACGCTCCACACCGCGTCTGCCTTTCGTTCATCCGATTCGTTATTGTTTAGGTTCGTCTGTAACCAAGGATGACACCCAGCCGGGATATATTCTGGACATCAGTCTGGATGGTATGGGCATGTTTTGTCGACAGGGACTGCCGGAGGGTCAGCAGATATGGGTGCGTCTGCCCTTATCAGACGGCCGACTTGTCTGGTTAAATGGTACAATCATTTACTGCGAGCCCGATGTCGAGCATTATCGCGTTGCTATTGCTTTTGCAAGGTAGTACCACCGTCAATGCAGATGACACCCGGATCGCAACGGATTGGAAACTTACTACGACGACAATATTCTGACAGAAGATTAGTCCTGTGGCGACATAAGACCTTTTTTAACAGGTAGTTAAGGGCGGTTTGTGTTGAATTCCGGCTGTGGCGCCGTTGAAATCCGTCATCACCCCGTTGCAATTTGTCAACATCCTCTGCAGTTTTTCCGATATAATTATCTGTTCGACAACATTTGTCCCTTAGCCGCGTTGCTGAAAATCCGCATATAGTGCCATGAATACACATATCGAACAACACGAGCTGGTGTTTCTTGACGCCCTTCCTTTGGCTCTGGTGGTCTTTGAACCGGATGGCCAAGTTATATGGGCCAGCGACCAGGCCGGTAAGCTGCTGGGCAGTTTTGATGATTTCGCATCCGTTCTGGATACCTTGACCTCCGACACCCGCTTTGACGATTGGCACAAGGTGTTTTCCGGAATTGTGGCCTCTGATGGGCCGTTACGTTTTTTACACATCAACTGCCACGATCCGGCTGGTGCGGTCAGAGTCATCGATCTGACCGTGTCTCGGTTGAGCTGGGATTCAACGCAGCCACCGCGAGCTATTGCACTGCTGGAGGATGCTACGGCCTTAGCGGACCTGGATCAGAAGCTGGCTCATTCGGAGCGTTTGGCCGCGCTGGGTAAATTCAGTGCCGAGTTGGCCCACGAACTCAATAATCCTCTCGACGGCATCCTCCGTTATGTAAACCTGGCTATTCGCCTGTGCGGCAAACTGGATGACAAGCGTCCGGCTGAGTACCTTTTGCAGGCCAGACGTGGGCTCATGCGAATGATCCGTATTATTACTGAGCTCTTGGAGTTTTCCCGTACTTCAGACGCCGCTCTGGTTGAGGACCGCATCGACCACATTATTGAGGAGGCCCTGAACTCTCTGGAGTCCAGAGCGGCTGAGTCCTCGGTCAGTTTCTGTAGACGCTTTGATACGAGCTTGCCCTTTATTCGTAGCGGCAATCTTTTCCAGGTTTTTTCCAACGTTATTCGCAATGCCATTGAGGCCATGCCTAATGGTGGAACTTTGACCATAACCGCTCAGATAGCTGGTGATAGCGTGCGTATCGTTTTCGCTGATGAGGGCCACGGTTTTGGGCCCGGCGGATCTGAGCGAGTTTTCGCCCCGTTTTTCACCACCAAACCTGCCGGTCAGGGGACCGGATTGGGCTTAGCCATTTGCCGGGAGGTGATTGAGAAGTACCGGGGTACTATCTGTGGCGCTGATCGGCCGGAAGGCGGCGCGGTGGTCACCATCACCATTCCGCTGAGCAGTTGTCAAACTGCAGCCGGTCTTTATTTGTCTCGTCCTTCAACACCCCCTCAACCTGGTTAATAGGAGTCCTCATGGCCGATATTCCCAAGATACTGGTCGTTGACGATGACCCAATCATCTTAGACTCGCTTTGCGAGTATCTTCGCATAGAGGGCTACGAGTCCGTAGGTGCCGCTGATGCTGCGGCGGCCCTGGGCCTGTTGGAACAAGGCGAATTCAGCCTGGTTCTCAGCGATGTCAACATTCCCGACAGTGACGGCTTCGATCTGTTGCGCATTATCAAAAAGCGTTTCCCTGAGGTCGGCGTTATTCTTGTTACCGGCTACGGCTCTATTTCCCGAGCCGTCGAGGCCATCAAGCTGGGGGCCTATGATTACCTGACCAAACCCATTATTGACGACGAACTTCGGATGGTCATAGACCGTGCTTTGAATCAGCAGTCATTGCTCAAAGAGAACATCGCTCTGCACCGGCAGCTTGACCGATTCTACAGCCTGGATGCAGTCGTCGGTCAGGACCACAAAATGCAGCGTGTTTTCGATTTGATCGAAGCCGTGGCCGACAGTGGGGCCACCATCTTGATCACCGGCCAATCCGGTACCGGCAAGAGCCTTATTGCTCGTGCTATTCATCATCGTTCCAGTCGTCGGGACCGGCCTTTTGTAGAGGTTTCTTCGGGAGCTATCCCGGAGACCCTTTTGGAGAGCGAGTTATTTGGTTATGTCAAAGGCGCCTTCACCGGTGCCGACAGTGATAAGCAGGGCAAGTTCGCCGCCGCCCACACCGGGACCATTTTCCTGGACGAGATCGCCGTAGCTTCGCCGGCCTTACAGGTCCGCCTGCTGAGTGTTCTGCAAGACCATCGCTTCTCACCTGTTGGCTCTAACGATACTATTGATATTGACGTCCGCGTGATTCTGGCCACCAACAAGGATTTGTCCGCTGAGGTGGCCAAAGGAATCTTCCGGGACGATCTTTATTACCGAATCAATGTTATTACTATTGAGCTACCTCCCTTGTCCGAGCGTGTGCTGGATATTCGCCTTTTGGCCGAGCATTTTTTAAAGCTTTATGCTGCCGAGCTATCTAAGCCAGCCCCGAAGCTTTCCGACCAGGCCCTGGCCGCCCTGGAATCCTATCATTGGCCGGGCAACGTTCGAGAGTTGGAAAACGCCTTGCACCGGGCTGTTATTTTGGCTAAGGATGACGTCATCCGTCCCGGTGATTTGCCGTCTGTTGCTGCCTCAGCCCTGCCGGCCTCTTCTGCCGGCCAATACAGAGATAAATCGTTGAAGGCTGCCTTGGAGCAGACTGAGCGGGAGGTTATATCTGCTGCTTTGCAGGCCCACGGCTACAATCGCCAGGCTACCGCCGAGGCTTTACATATCGAGCGCACTACGCTGTATAAAAAAATCAAACGGTTTGGACTGGATACCAATCCCTCTGCCGGCTCAGTAAAATGAGTCTAGCCGGCCTGAGCGGGGATGAGTCGGAGCCCAACCCTAGGATTGCCGGGTGATTCTGCGGCATGCGAGCTGATGATGTGCCAATTCTTGCCCCGCCGACGTTTTGAAAACCTTAGGGATCAACCTCTCGAAATTCTTAGTGGACTTCTCGGGCGTCTCCACGAATTCGTTTACCAAGCGGTCGGCATCCCATATCACACGGAATTCCTCGCTGTCCATGCTTTTGGCACTGTGGTGGTCCGCAATGATATCGCAGACGTGTTCCATACGTTCCGCATCCATACCAGCAGACTGCAGAATACCACGAGCAATGGGAGGGCCTTCAATCTGTTGGTATTTCCCTGCTGCGGACCCGTATTTCTTTTCCGCCTCGTGGATACCTATGTCATGCAGGATAGCTGCGGCCTTGACCACCAGCGGGTCAGCTGTTGTACGATCCAATATCCTCTCTGAAAAATCGAGAACCCCCAGGGCATGCCGGATGCGTCGTTGATCGCTGCCAAACATCCTCTTCATTTCCACAATAAGAGTACTACAAAGACTTTCTTCTTCTACTGGAGAGTTGGCTGATCCGAGTACCATTTCCAAGTCCTTCACGCCGTGATATCCGTAAATAACTCCAATACGCACGCTGACTATTTCTTGCTCTTACAAATCCTCACATAATGGAGAGCTAAGATAACGTTCGCCGAAATCCGGAAGAATAACAACAATGCTTTTACCTGCGTTTTCCTCCCGATTGGCGACAACGTTAACGGCACACAACGCCGCACCGGAAGAAATTCCCACGAACAACCCTTCTTCTTTAGCAGCCCGCCGAGACCACTCGATGGCTTCTTCCTGGTCGATCTTGACCACCTCATCGAGTATCTCTAAGTTCAATACACTTGGCACAAAGCCGGCTCCAACACCTTGGATTTTATGTGGCCCGGGTTGAACCTCCTTATTCTCCCGTGTTTGCGAAATGACCGGGCTTTGAAGCGGCTCAACGCCGATAGCCCGAAAACCCGGCTTGCGCTGTTTGATCACTTCGGCAATACCAGTGATAGTTCCACCAGTTCCTATACCAGCTACAACAACATCTACTTGCCCATCCGTGTCATTCCAGATTTCTTCGGCGGTAGTACGTCGGTGAATATCCGGATTGGCTGGATTGTCAAACTGCTGCGGCATAAAACTCCCCGGAGTTTCAGCGAGTAGTTGTTCTGCCTTTTCAATAGCACCATGCATACCTTCTTCTGCCCGAGTAAGTACTACCTCAGCGCCAAAGGCCCGAAGAACCTTCCGCCGTTCCTCGCTCATCGACTCCGGCATAGTCAGGATACATTTGTATCCCCTTGCTGCGCAGACAAAAGCCAAGGCAATACCGGTATTACCACTGGTCGGTTCGATGACCGTAGTGCCCGCCTGGATTTTGCCATCTCGCTCAGCCGCATCAATCATGGCCACACCAATACGATCTTTGACCGAGCACATGGGATTAAAACCCTCCATCTTGGCCAAAACTATTGCCGGAGAACGGATAAGTTTATTAATTTTTACAAGGGGGGTATTGCCCACCGTAAGCGTGATGTCTTCGTATATTCGGCTCATGGTGACTCCTTTAGAAAAATTACAGACAATTCTGCGAATAGCCTAACGCCCTGAAAATACAAGACTTATGCCATACCTAGAGGCTTCGTTGATAATTTTCTTAGGCCTGGAGGTAAAAGAGCCTTGACTTTCTACGGAGTATACTCTAGTATCCCGATAAAGTCAATATAGTTTTAGAGGTCTTTTGATGAATATTTCCCAAAAATGCCAGTATGGACTGCGGGCCATTTTTGAGTTAGCCAAGCGGCAAGACCCCGGGCCCACCACAGTTGGCCAGATTGCTAAGGCTCAGGCCATTCCGCCGCGTTTTTTGGAGTTGATTCTCGGTCAGCTGCGCCAAGGCGGCTTTGTCGAATCACGACGAGGGGTCCAGGGCGGATATTTACTGGCTGTTTCCCCAGCAACCCTTTCGCTTGGCGAGATTATACGTTTTATTGACGGTCCCTTGGCTCCTGTGCGCTGCGTGGCTGGAAATAAGAAAAAGGAGTGTCCCCTTTATGGAGGTTGCGCTTTTTTGAGCACCTGGAAACGGGCTGCAGATGCAGTGGCCAAGGTCTATGATGAAACCACATTCGAGGACCTGATGAACGAGGAACAGGCCACGTCTGAAAAATACGTGGCCAGCTATTGTATATGATTACACACCCGGATATCGTCATCTAAACTCTTGAGCAAAAACTATAGTAAAGAAAATAAGGAGAATGACGAATGTTGCAAGCAATTGAAGATAACATCGCCTCATTGGTGGAGGGCTTGAATTTCAAACAGAAAGTCGAGCGATCTTTGTCGCTGATCGAGCAGGCTTATAAGGAGTACGGCCAAGGTCTGGTAGTAGCCGACAGTCTGGGCAAGGATTCCGTAGCGGTCTGGCACTTAGCCAAACGAGTTAGTCCGGATATACGTGGCTTTATCGTCACCACACGCTTCAAACCACCGGAAACGAAGCAATTCATGAAGGAAGAGGTAGCCAGATATCCCGAACTGAAGATCTACGAAAACAATGCGGAAATACCCGATCAGCTCTATGAGACGGACCCCAACCGTTGCTGCGACATACTGAAGGTCGAACCGACTCGCCGAGCTATCGAAGAAATGCAAGTCAAATGCTGGATCACCGGCCTGCGCTGCACCGAAGGACGCACCCGCACGGACTTCCAAGAGGTCGAGGAACGCGATGAGGGCTTGCTCAAACTGAATCCTATACTCATTTGGTATGAACGAGAGATATGGCAATACTTGGCACTGCATAAGGTTGACGTCAATCCTCTTTATATCGAGGGTTATCGTTCACTGGGTTGTGGCCCCTGCACAAAGATTACGACTGATCCTGACGAACGAGCCGGCCGATGGATCGGCACCAGTAAGTGCGGCGGCGAATGCGGAATCCATACCCGCCCGCTGAAGCTTATTAACGGTGCCGGCATCTAGGGAACCGTGGCAAAGGTGGAAGGTAATGGAAACACGGTCCCGAAGTATTGCCAAGGCACTGACCTGGCGGGTTACAGCGCTGGGGATTACTATGACGGTGGTTTGGATAGCCAGCGGCAGTATGGAGCTGGCCGCGTCCGTTGGCCTGGCAGACACGGTAATAAAGTTGGGGGCCTATTACGGTCATGAGCGTTTCTGGCTGAAGGTAGGTTTCGGCAGAGCCAAGCCGCCCGATTATCAGATTTGAGGCCGAACAAGGATATCGTGGTGAAAAAACACACATTAGCTATTCATGGTGGCTACGCACCGGACGCAGAAACCGGCGCTACTGCTCCGCCGATTTATCAAACTATTTCCTTCGCCTATCAAACTGCTGAAGAGCTCTCGGAGGTCTTTGCCGGAACTGCACCAGGCCATGTATATACCCGAATTACCAATCCAACCCCTTATGCCCTTGAACAGCGCTTGACGAAACTCGAAGGCGGTGTTGGCTCTCTGGTTTGCTCTTCGGGGATGGCCGCTATTACCTGCGTAGTCGCCGGCCTTTTGAGAACTGGTGATCATGTGCTATCTACGGCTGGGATATTTGGCGGAACGGTATCGCTTTTCAAAAACACTTTTGGGCGATTTGGCGTCGAGACAACCTTTGTTGACGCGGCCGACACCGAGGAGTTGGCTAACAATCTTAGAAAAAACACTAAACTGATTTTCGTCGAGACCATCGGCAATCCGCGGATGGACGTACCTGATATTCCAGCAATTGCAGATTTGGCTCACCAGGCTGGTATCCCCTTAGTTGTCGACAGTACACTTACCACACCGATACTCATTCAGCCCAAGAATTGGGGTGCGGATATAGTTGTGCACTCGACCTCTAAGTTTATCAATGGCCACGGAAACTCCATTGGCGGAGCCATCATTGATACCGGCAACTTTTCATGGTCGGACGGTCCATTCGAGGATATCAGGGAACTGGCCAAGAAAGCCGGCCAACTGGCGTTTCTCGCCCAGCTTCGCAACCTCATCTATAGAGATCTTGGTTGCTGCCCAGCCCCTTTTAATTCTTTTCTTACACTTACAGGCTTAGAGACACTTCCCGGCCGGATGGACAGACATTGTGCCAATGCACAGCAGTTGGCTGAGTTTTTACAGAAACACCCCAAGGTCTGCTGGGTCAACTATCCGGGTTTGCCGTCGAGTCCGTTCTATGCCAGGGCTCAGAAACTCTTTGATGGCCGTGGCGGCGGACTGCTAACCTTTGGCCTAGGCAACCGCAATGCAGCTTTTGGCTTCATAAACGCTACCAAGCTCGCTCAAAACATGACCAATCTGGGTGATGCCAAAACCCTGGTACTTCATCCAGCCTCAACCATCTTCCACGAGTTTGGCCTGGATGAGCAAAAGTCTATGGGTGTGAGCGAAGACATGGTTCGCGTGTCGGTTGGCATAGAGGACTTTGATGACATAAGAGATGATTTTGCCCAAGCTTTGGCACAGACATAACATAAGGACGATTAGTATGAAGTTGAGTATTAACGGCAAAGAGGTAGAAACCAACGGTTCTCAAACCGTTACGGAACTGCTTAAAGAGCAGAAAGTAAAATGGCCGGACATGGTTTCCGTTGAGCTAAACGGCACGATTTTGAAGAGGGAGACTTTCGCCTCCACGAAATTGACTGAAGGCGACAAGGTGGAGTTCCTTTATTTTATGGGAGGCGGATGTGTCACTAACTGATCAGCAAATCGAACGCTATAGCCGACAGATCATCCTAGAGCAAGTCGGCGGGGCCGGCCAAGAGAAGCTCCTGTCCTCAAAGGTGCTAATTGTCGGGGCCGGCGGTTTAGGATCCCCGGCCGCTTTGTACTTGGCCGCTGCAGGCGTGGGCACTATAGGTCTTATCGATGCCGATAAGGTGGACCTGAGCAATCTGCAAAGGCAGATAATCCATCGGAGTAAAGATGTTGACAAGACCAAGGTAGCCTCCGCTTCAGAGAAAATCGAGGCCATTAATTCAGACGTTGCTGTTGAGGTTTATTCGGAAAGGCTCACGACGGCAAATGCCCGCCAGATTATCCAACACTACGACTTCGTGATCGACGGGACTGACAATTTTCCGACGAAGTTTTTGATTAATGATGCCTGCTACTTCGAGACGGTCCCCTTCTCCCACGCCGGGATACTGCGATTTGATGGGCAAATGATCACCGTGTTGCCGGGCCGGACAGCTTGCTATCGTTGCCTGTTCAACAAACCTCCACCCGCTGGGCTTGTGCCTTCCTGCTCTCAAGCTGGCGTACTCGGCCCATTAGCTGGAGTGATCGGATGTCTGCAGGCCACGGAAGTGCTGAAATACCTGCTTGGTGTCGGCGAGCTTCTAACGGATAGGCTGTTGATATTTGATGGCCTCGGATTGCAGTTCCGCGAAGTGACGGTCAATCGCAATCCGGACTGCCGAATATGTGGCCGGGAACCCTCAATCACCGAACTCATAGACGAAGAGCAAGCGGTATGTGATCTAAGAGCGAGTAAGTAATGGCTGCGTTAGAAATTCCGAGAAATATATTTTCCCAAATGCTGGCCCAGGCGCAAGCAGAGGCTCCCATTGAGGCCTGTGGTCTCTTGGCCGGCACCGACCATCGTGTTCAGCGACTATACAAAATGACCAATACGGACCAGAGCGCAGACCACTTTACGATGGCCCCGGAGGAACAGTTTGCTGCGATAAAAGACATGCGGGCAAAAGGTTTGGAGATGTTAGCTATTTATCACAGCCACCCCGCCAGCCCCGCCCGGCCGTCGGCCGAGGACATTCGCCTGGCTCTTACTGATGGCGTTTTATATGTGGTTCTCTCACTCCAGGAGTCCTCAGAGCCCAAGGTGAGAGCATTCTATATTGATGACGGAGTCGTATCCGAATCGGAACTCAAAATTGTCGAGGCAAATAATGGCTCAAATTAATACTGCTTTTCAACTTCCCCAGAGCATAACGGAAGACACCTTGGCTTATGGCCAAAAGGTCAGAGAATTTTTGGATGGTCAGACCAGGCCAGCGGTTTTTAAAGCCTATCGCATACCTCGCGGAATATACGAGCAGAGACAGGCTGGTGCGTTTATGGTCCGGGTGAGAGTGCCTGCCGGCATGATCTTGCCGGAGCAGATCCAGCGTCTGGCGGAACTTAGCCGAACCTATGGCAACGGAGTCCTTCATATTACGACCAGACAGGACGTCCAGATCCACCAGGTAAAACTAAAAAACACACCAATAATTCTGGAGAGTCTCTTGGAGGTTGGTTTGTCTTCACGAGGTGGCGGCGGAAACACCGTCCGAAACATAACCGCCTGCCCCAGAGCCGGCGTGTGTCCGAACGAGGCCTTTGACGTGAGGCCATATGCCATTGCCCTGTCCGAATACCTACTGGACTCTGAGAGTTCGTTCAATCTGCCTCGCAAATTCAAGGTGGCTTTTTCGGGATGCAGCCAGGATTGCGCCTTAGCATCCGTAACGGACCTGGGTTTCTTCGCTCACCTCAAAGATACGACCAAGCGTTTCAGTGTTTACGCTGGCGGAGGAATGGGCTCCAATTCGCGAATAGCAGCAAAGATCAAAGATTTCATCCTGGCTAAGGAAGTCTTTTCTGTTGCCGAGGCCATGAAACGCCTGTTCGATCAACACGGTGATCGGACTAACAAGCATCGGGCTCGACTGCGCTATGTGCTTGAACGGCTAGGCCGAGACGAATTTATCAGGCTCTATCAACAGCAGCGGGAAAAACTGCAACAGGAACACCTGCAGGCGCCGGCAATCCGGTCGATTATCTCGACGTCTAAGGCCTCTGCATTATCCAGCTCAGCTACTACGGATAAACTGCCGGATGGATACAAGAACTGGCGAAAGATAAACGTGCTGGCGGAGAAAAAGCCCGGAGAGTTTACCATCAGGCTCAGGCTTGCTCTGGGAGATATTTCAGCAGACGACTTTGAGAAGATCGCGTCTTTAGCTGACATGGTTGGCGAAGGCGTTATACGAACAACGCAGTTGCAGGACCTTTTGCTATGTCAGGTGCGAGAGGATGACTTGCCTTTTGTCTTTGCCCAACTCAGTGGTCTCAAGACGGACGTCCTCACAGCCCATGGTCCGAAGCTGATAGCTTGTGCTGGGGCTTCGACGTGCAGACAAGGTCTTTGCCGCTCGCGTGGTCTAGCCACAGCCATAGCTGATAAGTTGCGACAGACAGACCTATCCATCGAGTTTGGCGACGAGGTTATAAGGATAAGCGGCTGTCCCAATTCTTGTGGGCATCACTTGGTCGGCGCCATTGGACTTCAGGGCCGAGCAAAGCGTGTCGGGGACAGGCTGGTGCCTTGTTATGCGATCCTGGTCGGAGGAAAAGCAGCAGAAGCAGAGGCGCGTTTAGCCGAGCAAGTGGAACTAATACCCGCTAAGAACGTACCCGCCTTGGTGTCCGATGTATTAGGCGTAGGGCAGCCTCTAGGACAAGCTGGGAAGGAGCAGATTGCCAAGATCGCAGCAAAATATAGTCATATCCCTACGATTGAGGAACAGCCGGACGTATACCGCGATTTTGGCGATACCGAAGATTTTTCGCTTGCCGGCCGTGGCCCGGGCGAGTGCGGCGCAGGTGTTATGGATGTTATCCAGCTCGATATCGACCAGGCTAAACAGTCGCTCGACAGAGCCAAGGATGCTGCCGACGGCAAGGCCAAATCCGAAGTCCTATATAAAGCTATTGTTGCTGCCGCCCGGTCACTTCTGATTACCCGTGGCCTGGAGCCCAAGAAGGATAGGGAGATATTTACATCCTTTAGCGAACACCTGATCGAGCCCGGATGGATCGCCCAGGAGACAAAGGAGTTTCTGGACCAGGCTCTTGATTACCGTCTGGGGGATACGGACGACATATCCCATTTGGAGAAATCTGTAGAAGGAATGCTCGGGAGAGTGGAAGAACTTTTCCGCTCACTTGATGCCAATCTTAACTTTAGAGTCGAGCCGATCTCCAAGAAACTCTCTGACAAAGAATCCTCAAAAGGTAATAAGCAGGCGATTGACCTCAGGGGTGTTGAATGTCCACTAAACTTTGTGAAGGCAAAGCTGGCCTTGGAGAAAATTGACCTTGGGCAGGTCCTGGAAGTCGTGCTTGACGCTGGCGAGCCGGTAGCCAATGTCTCAGCCAGTTTTGCCGAGCAAGGCCAGGAGGTGCTGAATGTGGGCAAGGACGGCGAACACTTCCACGTTACGATCCGCAAAAAAAAGCAAATCTAATACTGAGCTCTCCCGGCTAGAAACTTGGGTGCCTTGGGCACGTTTTGGGATTTTAGCCGAAGAGCCGAGTTGGCCACAGCCTCCAGATATGATAGAATCATTGGAAGGCCCACGATGGTCGTGGGCAAGAGACCATATGGAAAATGTCGACCAAGTGTGATTGGGCCTTGAACATTTCATCGAGGTGCCCACATGCCCCATTTTGAGCTGTTCCCATCGCCGCCCAAGGACGACCTTCAGGTCCCAGCGAGTCCGCCCATCCAAGTCGGCTCTGAAGTGGCCATCCAGAATATCCTTTGGTTTATCACCCTCAGATGGATTGCCGTGGCTGTCTTTCTAGCCGTCGAGATTACTGCCGCTCTTTTCGGTCCGGCCTTACGAACCAACCACGGCATCGAGGTCCCTAACCAATGGCCCTGGATATTGGCGGTGACCCTGGCCTTGGCCAATCTCTGCTTTTTTATACACGCTCGAAGGCTCACCATCCAAACTCCCTCCAAATCCAGTGTCTATCTGAATATCTGGTCCCAGATCGTGGTTGACTTGCTAACCTTGACAGTCGTGGTTCATTTTCTAGGTAGCTTGACCACTTTCATCTGTTTCGCCTATCTCTTTCATACCGTCTTGGCTTGCATCTTCTTTCCTCCCCGATTAAGCTTAGCCGTTACTTTTATGGTTTGTCTACTCTATGTCGGCTGTGTCGCCGCCGAATTGGCCAACATCATCCCCCCAGCCAGCATATATGCCGAGCAGGCAAACCACAGCCTCCGAGCAGAACTCTTTAATTCGCCGCTCAGGCTCAGCTTCCACGTTGGCTCTGCCATCGGAATATTCCTGGTTGTCTGGTATTTAGCCAGCAATCTCTCCTCAGCCGTCCGCCAGAGGGACCATCAGCTGCTCATCATCAACGAGCGACTCCTGTCCGCCGATCGTGAACGTACCCAGCACATGCTCCACACTACCCACGAGCTCAAGGCTCCTTTTGCAGCTATCCAGTCCTACGTCCAACTCTTGATGAAGGGCTATTGTGGACCACTTACCGATGACTCCCGCGATGTCTTGGCCAAAATCGACGCTCGTAGTCAGAGATTATCCAATCAAATCCGCGAGATGCTTCAGTTAGCCAACCTCCGTTCGGCCACTGCGGGTGCTCGTTCCTTTGAACAGCTTGACGTAGCCCAAATCTTGAGCCGGGCCCTGGCCGCCAGCCAAGCTCAAGCTCAAGCACGCGATATTTCCTTCCGCACCGACCTGCAAAAAGCAAACGTCCAGGGAGTGGCTGAACAATTGGAAATGATGTTGGCCAACCTCTTAGCCAACGCTGTCCAGTATTCTCACCCTTCCGGCACTGTAACCGTCAGCTCCCGCCAACTTGAGGATGGATCTGCTCGCGTCCAGATCAGCGACCAGGGAATTGGTATCCGCCCGGACGCTTTGCCCCGTATCTTTGAGGAATACTATCGTTCCAAGGAAGCTGCACAACACAATCCCATGTGTACCGGCTTGGGCCTGGCCATCGTTAAGCACATCGCCCAAACCCACAACATTGCCCTTCGCGTCGAAAGCGAACTCGCCCAAGGTACTACCTTCATCCTGACTTTCCCCCGACCAAAAAACATCATTCACCCTGATGCTCAGCACACATCGATGCGGGATTCATAATAATGCCGGAAGCCTTACCTTCGCAAATAGCTCGTCTGGACTGAGTTAGCAAGAGATGATAAACTATTTTACCGTTGGTAATTGTACGAAAGGTCCAACGACCGTAGTATTCGCTGGACCACTACAGCCGGCAGTCCAGTCCACATGACCAGCTAAATTAGCTTTCGAAAAATGAGAATATCGATCTAGCCGACCTGGACGGGGATAATATAGGAATTCCCCGAGTCGATCCCCACAATCGAGAATCAAAGACGGATTTTTCCCAAATGCTGGCATTTTTGCTGATCACAGAGGTTTATGTCCGGAGCTTCAAGGATGAATGTGGAATTTAACTGTTTATGGAACAAAGGGTTAGGCATTAATATTACTCGGGCGCTGGGATTATCGGATCTAGGCATTGCATTTGCTTAATAATATTGATCTTCTGCAAGTGGAGTTCCACAGATCATGAGCCGTGCCCGCATAAAACGACTATTGTCAGCATTCCCTGCTGCGACCCTTCAGCATCTGGGTCTGTTTATAGCATTTGTGCTTCTAGTATCGGCGAATGAGTTTACGGCTGCCCATCCTGGCCTGGCATCAGGCCTGATATTTGTATTTTCCCTGCCCTACCTGCTGGCTTCGTTGGTGACCAAGCGGGCGAGTTTCCTGTATGCAATGATGCTGCTTGGCGCAGTATCGTATTTTTTGGCGTGCCATGCCCTGGGCGCTCCGGGATCGACGTTCCCGCTGCTTTCAGTACCTCTGGTGGTGGTCCTGGAGCTTATCGGACAATATTTAAGGAAGCGGTTGGGCAAGGAATGGGCCAACTACCCGCGGACAGTCTTTCGGGCTATGAATATTACCGTAGCGGTTTTTATGGTATGGGCGCTAGTTCAGGCCGGGGAACTTATCGGGCAAGGGGGGCTCATTTCGTGGGTGGCTGGGCTAGCCTTTCTGGGTTATGCGGGTCTTTATTTGGGGCACTGCTTGGCCAGGAGCCATGCGGTTTACACCTACACATTCGCTTGGTTCCTGAGTCTGGGAGGTATTTTCACGGCAGGGGTGTTAGCTGGTCTGGATTACTGCTGGCTGCCGACAATAGCCTCGGCGGCATTGCTTCTACTGCTGGGAACCAGATTGCACGGGCAGAGGAAATACGTCTGGTCGCGGCATTTCTATTTCTCAGCGGCGGCAGTGGTGTTCGTTTCGCTGTGCTTTGCCGCCTTTCACTGGACGTTCTTGCTGATTGACTTAGCCCTGGCGTCGCTGTTGCTGTGGGTTGGATACACGTGGCTGGTGCGAGCTGTGGGTGGAGTCCGGCAGGCGACCATGGCCGAGCGGGTGATAGCGAAGTATTTATTCTCTGCGGCTGTGGTGCTGGTCGTGCCGGTAATGGTGGTGCTGTTTATCAACCCGACGGATGCTTACGTTGTTTGCTCGGCCCTGCTCTGCGGGCTGAGCTTGTCGTGGATCGCCTGGCAACGTAAGAGCCAGGTTTCGGCCTGGGCGAGTGTTTATCTGCTGGGGGCGGGGATGTTTGTTTCGGGGGCGCTGCTGGGGATATCCGGGCAGCTTAGCGGCTGGCTGATGGTGAGCTGGTCGTTGGCTGCTGCAGTAGTGGTGCTAATTACCCTGGCCTTGCTGGGGCGGGCTACGGACGAAATAACTCGGAGGAGGCTGGGGACAGCGGCAATTTTCCCAGCCTTTTTCGCCTGGTACGTGCCAATGCTGCAGGGCCAATTGGTGTTGGCTTTGGTAGCGGCAGGGGCAACACTGCTAGCGGTGCTGGCAGTGGGGGCGTATCTTAAAGAGAGATATTTCTACTGCGCTATTGGGCCGACACTGGCCGGAGCGTTTACGGCTGTGGTTCTGTTATTGGCTGGTCCGGGTCAGGCTGCATGGATTGCGTGCGTCGTGGCAGCAGCGGCAGCGGTGGCAGGTTTCATCTGGGCGGGAGGTGGCAAACGTCAGGTAATTCGCCTGGCGGCGAACCTGGCTTGGCTGATCCTGTCGGTGGCGGCTGTGGTAATAGCGGTTATGGCGGATGCGGGGCACTTGTCGTACTGCGTTACGGCGGTGGCGTTAGCATCGGTGTTGGCTGGCGGGTGGGCTAAGCGCAAGAGTGAGTCGGATATTCTGGATAAGCTGGTGCAAGCTGTAGCAGTGCTGGGGACGATCGGGGCAGTGCTGGTGGGGCCTTTGAGCGGCCGGAGTAATGTTCTTACGGGAGTGTGTTTGCTGATTCTCTCGGGTGGATATTGGCTGGCGTGGAGGCGGAGCCGGGGTATTTGGCATGTGCGTGCGACCAATTGGCTGTTCGCTTTGGGGGCGCTGCTGGTGATCTTGGCGGTATTTTCGAGCGCCGAAGCCCGATTGGGTGCGGCTGCGGGGGTAGTGTTGATATTATTTTCGGGTGCAGCCCTGCGTGGACGATTCGAGCAGGCTAGCCGTAGCGCGGTTTTGACGGGACATTTTAGCAGTATTGTTCTGGCGTGCGTAACGCTGATTATGGCATGGCAGCTGAGCACGTGGGGGATGGCCTTGGTGGTGCTGGGCTATGCGGTGATTTACGCGGCGATGCCCAGGTTGCGGGCAAACAGTGGATTTCGGCTGGGGACGGGGCTGTGGCTGAGTTTGGCAATACTGCTGGGGCTGGCGGTGTACAGCGGTACTCCTTACCGAGAGCAGTTACCTCAGTTAGCGGTGCTTTCGCTGATCTGGATGGCGGCTGGATACATCCTTAAGCGGCTGCAGTCGGAATCTTGGCCGATGCCTCTCTATATCTGTGCGGCGATGCTGGCGGGCTTCTGCGGATTGCTGAGCGTCTTTGCACCAGCGACAGAGGATTCCTGGGTCGTGTTCCTGGTCAATGGTATTGTCTTCGCCTGTCTGTTCCTGCTGGTACGGCAGGACATATTTGCTTATCTGATTACTTTGGCGTTGTCGTTGATGGCCTACGATTGGGTAAAGGCGAGCACGAGTTCGTTTACTACAGATGTGCTGTTTTACCTGGTAATAGCTGCGGCGGTGCTGGGGCTGTTCTTCCTGCTGCCGCATCTGAAGAGGCTGGTGGTTCGGCTGGGTTCTATGCCGATGATCTCCATTTTCACCTGGCGAGGAGCGGCGATCATCTGCATACCGATAGCGGTGCTGGCCCTGCTGGTGCTGAGCACCTATTCGGTAAAGCTCAGCGGGCATCCGAAGTTCTGCACCTCGTGCCACTACATGGGAGATTACTACACTTCCTGGCAGCACTCTTCCCATAAGGATGTAGCCTGTATTGATTGTCACTATGAACCAGGTCTGACGGCGACACTAAAGGGCAAGATGGAGGGGATGGTCCAGTTGGTCAAGTATGTGTCGCACTCCTACGGGACCAAGCCTCACGCGTTGATTTCCAACGAGTCGTGCATGCGCTCGGGCTGCCATGGGGGAATGGATCACAGCAAAAAGACGCTGCTCTTTAAAGGGCAAATTCGTTTTCGTCACGATAAACATCTGGACGAACAGCCGCGGGGGAAGAAGTTGAACTGTGTTAGTTGTCACGGACAGACTGTGGAGGGCGAGCACATCAGCGTCAGCGAGACCACCTGCATCACCTGCCATTTCTACGGGCGAAAGCAGAAGTCGGTGGCGGCTGGGAAATGTCTGACCTGTCACGTGGAGCCCCAGAAGACAGTAACTTTCATGGGGCAACCGTTCAACCACCGAGAGTTCTTGAAGGGCAAAGAATCTGTCCGTTGCACCTATTGCCACAGCCAAGTCACGCAGGGGGATGGGGCCATCTCCCCGACTCGGTGCCGGAGCTGCCACCGTGGTTCGCTGGAGAAAATTGAGGACCAAGCCCAGTTCCACCTGGTGCACGTGTCCCAGGGTCACTTTGACTGCTTACAGTGTCATGACGAGATCAAACACGGTATTCATCCGATGGAGCAGCAGTTGCTGGCTTCGGGCAATTGCAGTAGTTGCCACGAGGGGGAACGACACTCTCTGCAGGAGCGTATTTACGCGGGGACGGCCTTGGCGGAAATAGAAAGACTCCCGGATGCAATGTACAAGGCTGGCGTGGCCTGCGACGGGTGCCATACCGACGTCCAGAGCGCCGGGCTGGGCGGGGTACCCTTTACCAAGAAGCTATCGGGGCCTAAACAGTGCGCCGACTGTCACGGCAGTGAGATGTACGGTCAGATGCTGGTTTCTTGGCAGGAAGACATCAAAGAACGGCTTGGCGAACTTCAGCCGGACTTGAAGCGATTAGACGAGATATGTCGGGCGGCGCAGGTTCCAGCCGAGGAACTTACCAAGGCTCAAGAGCTGCTGAACTCGGCTAAAACCAAACTGTCGTACGTGATCCAGGACGGCAGCTACGGGGTGCATAACATCGCTTACGTCTCGGCTATCCTGGACAGTGCCGAAGCTGAGATCGAGAGGTGCCGGTCCCTGACTGCTCTATGGAACCAAGCTGGCCCCGAGGAGTCCAGACGATGAGATGGGAACTAGCGGACAAGGCTTTGCATTCGGACTTCCGCCGGCGGGTGGAAGAGCTTAGCGGACAAAACCTTGGCGAGTGTTACCAGTGCGGAAAATGTACCGGGGGCTGTCCGGTGCTGGCGGATATCGAACTTTCCCCGAACCGGGTGATCCGCATGATACAGTTGGGCCTGGAAGAGGATGTTCTGACCAACGAGTCGATCTGGTGTTGCACAGCCTGCGGGACGTGTAACGGTCGTTGTCCGATGGGTGTCGATATCGTTCGCATCCTTGATACTGTTCGATTGCTGTCGCAGCGCAGCAAGTACCGACCTGGCGCTTTGGAGGTCTTGACGTTCTACCAAGCGTTTCTGAATTGCATACGACATTTCGGGCGGCTAAACGAGATAGGCCTGATGGGCAGCTATAACATAAACTCGGGGCGTCTGCTTACAAACATGGTCAAGGCTCCCTGGTTTTTCATGAAGGGCAAGATAAGCCTCTCGCCACACAAGATTCGGCGGATCGAAAGGCTCGAGCGGGTCTTTGCACGAATCGAGGAGATAGAAGGCAAATGAGATACGGTTATTTTCCAGGATGTTCTCTGCTGTCCAGTGCCGTCGAGTACGATCGGTCGGCCCGGGCTGTGCTGGGCGCGGTGGGTGTGGAGCTGGAAGAAATCGACGACTGGGTTTGCTGCGGGGCAACGGCGGCTCACGCTACGAGCCCTCTGCTGTCGGCGGCGTTGCCGGCGATTTCGTGTGCGGCGGCGGAGAAGCAGGGGTTGGATGTGCTGACCTGCTGCGCGGCTTGTTATAGCCGACTGAAGTCGGTTAACAGGGAAGTCAAGGACGACCCCAAGCTGCAAAAACAAATCAGCGAAATCATTGAAGAGCCGTATGAGGGAAACGTGCGGGTGCTGCACATTACCGAAGTATTGGGCCGAGAGATTGGTACCGAGGCGATCAAGGCTGCGGTGCAAAAGCCGTTAGAGGGCCTGAAGGTCGCCTGCTACTACGGCTGTCTGATGGCTCGGATGCCGGAGGCCCTGTGTGTGGACAAGGCGGAATACCCGGTCCTGATGGATGATCTTATCAGGGCGGTGGGGGGCGAGCCGGTGGATTGGCCCTACAAGACCGAGTGCTGCGGAGCGGCCCTGACTCTGGCCAGACAAAAGACGGTGATCCGGCTCAGTGGCGAGGTTGTCCAGATTGCCAAGGCCAACGGAGCTGACATTCTGGCGGTGGCCTGTCCGTTGTGCCAGGCTAATCTTGATATGTATCAGGCCAACGCGGAAAAGCTGCTGGGTGAGCAGTTGGGAGTACCGGTGCTTTACTTTACCCAACTGATGGGTTTGGCGATGGGACTGCCAACTGAGGAGCTTTGTTTGGATAAGGTTATTGTGGACCCGATGCCGCTGCTTAGCGAGAAGGGCTTTATCAGCGGAGGGGTTTACTTGTAAGGGTAAGACTCTGCAACGGGGCGGGGCTCGTTCGGCCGTTGCCGTGTTGTGAACCACTTGGGAAGATTTGACCATGGCGAGAATGGGTGTCTTTATATGCTGGTGCGGTGCAAACATCGCAGAGACAGTGGACTGCGAAGAGGTGGCTCGTTATGCGGGTACCTTGCCCGGGGTGATGATTGCCCGCAGCTATAAGTACATGTGCTCGGACCCGGGCCAGCGGCTGATCACCGACGCCATACAGGAGCATAAGCTCAGCGGAGTGGTGGTGGCCTCTTGCTCGCCACGGATGCATGAGCCTACTTTCCGCATGGCTGCAGCCAGCGTGGGGCTCAATCCGTATATGCTGGAGATGGCTAACATCCGCGAGCACTGTTCGTGGGTACACACCGACAGACGTGAGGCCACGGAAAAGGCTCAGGACCTGGTGCGCCTGCTGGTGGAAAAGGTAAAGCGCAATCAGCCTCTACAAGAGATTGAAGTGCCCGTAACCCAGCGGGTGATGGTCATAGGAGCCGGCATTGCCGGCATCCAGGCGGCTCTGGATGTGGC
>JAACET010000132.1 GCA_011682385.1 Actinomycetota bacterium
CTCCGTGTTGTAACTTTGTCATTACAATCATCGGCAGGTTGGTATGTTTTTGTTTATGATTCATGCCGTCTAGCCGCCTGAAAAGTGCGAAAGTCTACAGAGACGTAAAACTGAAATCCCAATCGAACCACCGTTGGCCCTGACGGATGAATTTGGACATGATGAAGTTAAGTCGGTCCAGTGGAATGCATTCATTCGCAAGAGTGGTCTTGAAGAAGATGTTCCCCAACTACCCGAGCTGCTCACGCATCTCAGAGATTTCCTTCTGCCACCGATGAAGGCAGCTTCAGGAAATGGTCCGACCCCAGGGGATTGGCCCAAGGGCGGTCCCTGGAGTTGATGTCTTGGGCAAATTAAAGGACATGAAGCCCCTGACTAATATGGCTAAGAAAAAACACCTGGACAAAAAAGACAAGCTATGGGCTGAAGCTAAACGCCGTTGCCGCCTCTCCGCTGAGGACATACGGATGGCCAAGGAAATGGGCCTTAATCCGCGAAGTCTCATCAAGAATATCCCCAGCAAGTCCCAGCCATGGAAGGCGCCGGTACGAATCTGGATTCGAAATATGTATGATAAACGCCTGGCCAAGGCTGCCAAGAAAAAGGCCCGCAGAGAGCAAACCCCAAAGACAGCAGAATAGTAAACGTAGCTATACCAGGTATTGGCATTGTATTCTATTTTCCGTAGATTGCCTGCGACGCAATCTAGGCGAAATAGAATACAACGGTTCAGGCCGACTTTTGCCCCCAATTGGGGTACAGTCGTCCCCAATCTAAGTACGGACTTTTATCACCTCAATCAGTGTGCTTACTAATCTTCACAATACGGCAGGTTATTCTCGATGCACCAGTACTTAGCCACTTCGGTTATGGCCTCATCTCGGCATTTTTGCCATTCGTCGGCAACGCCAAGCTCTTGAATCTTATCCTTGAACCGCCGAAAGGCACCTCGGCCTTTGATAGCATGGTAGAGTTCCATTCCTTTTTCCCGATCCTCCAGGTCCAGACAAAAACGCTCCATGATTGAATACTCATGGATATCAAACTGGTCCGGCAGTCCAATATAGTCTTCTTCATTCTGAAGAAGGTCCCGGGCGATGGTTATACCTTCCCGCATCCATTCCGGATGGTCCTCCAGCGGATCATCCGCTTCGGCCGCCCACCTCATCTCCTCCGTAATGGTGACTATTTCTCCGGTTGGCTTATGGAAATAGGCAGCCATCAGATCGCTCTGAAACTCCATGGCATCAATAATTTCACTCAGAGACACTGGTTCCATCTGACGGCTACTTTCGTTTTCGGCCATGGCAGGCTACTCCGCTGTGAAACATTTCTACGCTCGATATGCAGCAGCTTAGGCAGGCATAGACTTCCTGATCGAGGTCTATTTGAGAAAGACCTCTTGAGTTGTGTCTGTGTTTTGGCAAAGCCACTGTGTGGCTTATCGGCGTCGGCCCCTATTACGGTGCCGACGCCGCCGTTTGCGTTTAGCACGACCGGAGCCAGCATAGCTTCGGTCTCGCCCGATGCCGGTCTGCAACCCCGATAGAAACGGAAACGGCGAGGGTGGTTGCCTTATAGCTTTCCATTCCGGGACCAATCCCAGGCCCTGGACTCCCAAGTCCTGTCGCACCGTATCCCAGTTGCCCACGACCCACTCATCCACGCACTCATCTGCATAAGCCCGCTCGATAACCTCCGCAGATTCTACTGCTTTTAGCTTGATCAAATAACTGATCAGAAATGCGTTGAGGCCCTCAGGATTACCGGCGTGGTTGCTCAGCTCTCGCGTCAGGATTTCTACTACCGGCACGCGGGTTGCGGCGTGACGGTTAGCCAACTCGCATAACCCGTGCCCCGCACAGATGCGGGAGAACTCACCATAGTCGGAATTTGCCAAGAACGCAGCCAATGGTGACAGTGAGGCCGGTCCGATCATACCAAAAGCAGTGGGGAACTCCTCCAGGTGCCAGTCGTCTTCCCACTGGTCCATGGGTTCTATCATGTCAATGAGCAAACTGACAGCCTCTTCAGCCCCGAGTTGGGCCAAGGCTCGCCAGGCATGTATCGGGGCATATATCGTCAAATCGCTCTGATCGTCCGGCCAATCCTCGCGTTCAATCCATTGCTTGGTTATAGTCAGTAATTGAGGAATGTCCTGCCGCGTTAGATTAAAAGCCCTGACGTAATCCGGCTCATATTGCCCCCACTTCCAGGTCTTGCGCGGGTCACCGAATCCTTCTAGTTGATCCAATAGTTCCTGTTCTCGTGTGGCTGGATTCATCGGATTAGCTCTCGGAAGCCGGGCCCTCGTTACACATACAAACGACACACAGGTCCGGCAAGGGGATTAGGTTCGGATTGAACTCCGTGCCGTCGTCATTCATGTAGCGTTCGGTCTCGGAAGGCATCGTTTCCTCTCCATGCAGCCCTATCACCGTGGCCACGCACATAATACCCGTCCTGGCGGGCTCCTATCAACCCTTTGTCCCGCAAGTCCCCTTGAGGTTACGCTTAACAGTTGGCTGATTGAAAACTGCGGGAACTAATCACTGGACGAAAACGAAAGTTTAAGTGCCCAACTCGGTGCCACAAAGTCGCCCCGGTGACCAACTTGGTGCCAAAAATCGTACCGGTATTGGCAAGTACTGGCGAAGCTGTCAGGAACTGACCAAATCGCCAACCAACAACTCACTTTGCGTAACTCTCTAATTTATAGATAGTTGTCAACGAGAAACGCCAAGGGTCAACGCATGTCAGCCCTTGGCGTAAAAGCGGGCGAGGAGATTCGAACTCCCGACGTCCAGCTTGGGAAGCGGCGAGTAAGGCCAGATAACTATAGCTTTACCAAGTGGTTACGACGCTTGTCCCGCAACAGTGACCAACTTGGTGCCAGAAGGTTGGCAACGTTTGTCTCGCAATGTCATCTCTTGGCAGTCCTGATTGATGTCAGGACATGGGATTCGCATATCAATTCGCAATTGCCCGCCGCAAGATATGACTGGTGTCGCACTGACTTCTTTGTAATGATTTCATCTGGCTTCATCTTCAAGTGGTAGCAAAACGGTCTGTTGATATCCAGATTCCGATGACAAATATTGTTGTAACGTCTGGGCAGAGTCTAAGAATAGACTGCGATGAGTTTTGGAACCCCGCGGGATCATGCAGTTACCGCTGAAGTTCCTGTATCTCTATAGCCGAGTTTCCAGGAATGATATTATTTCCGCCCGCATAGCTGCGGTCTCGAAGTGCCCTGTATCGTATCGCAATAACCGCCAGGCTTCGGGTACCGCTTCGGCGGCATAGGCCTTCTTTAAGTCCGTATCTATTCGATCTAAACCGGTAGGAGGCGTTAGCTGATCGAAGTTGCCGGCCAAACTCAGATGGGCACGGGGCACAATCAGGGCATTGATCTGAGAGCCGCTAAAATGCTTCAGTAAATTAGGCACATAATAGTATATCCCGTGGCCGTCCAGGCCTCGCGAATCAATTAGCCCCTGGAAATCCGTCAGACAACAAATGTCGACGCATACCTTAATCCGTGTGTCCAATGCTGCGAGCCACCAAGCCATAGTGCTACCCATTGACATCCCCATCGTTCCGATGCGCTCCGCGTCCACCTCCGGCCGAGATACTAAATAGTCGATGGCCCGCAAGCTGTCATAGACCATCATCCCCCACATAACCTGCCCGGACCAAAGCATCTGCTTGAAGATTTCAGCCTCTGATCGTCCTCGCCGTTCGCCGAAGGCCCAGGTATCAATGCACAACGCCGAGCAGCCCATTTGAGTGAGAACCTCGGCATACGATGGCTGTTGCAGGATTTCGCGCCCCATCAGCAGCTCATCCTTTCCTAATACATAATCTCCACCATGGGCGTGGTTATATAAAATAGCAGGGGCCGGCCCCTGCTGCTTACAAGGACGGACGAAATAGGCTGGCACAGACTCGAGTCCGTTTAGCTCAAGTATCAATTTCTCCAGCACGTAACAATTCTTTTGTTCTTCTGAGATTTGTACGGCCGAGATGGGGCGTGAGCGGTCCGGTAAATCACCAAGGAGTCTGTAAAGTTGCTGTCTTCGTGCTCGGCTGTCCATGTCTATCTCCGAAACCCCATTGCAAATTACCATAGCGTACTGCCGGGGCGTTCTAGTCCGCATGTTCTAACTTATCATCAATTACCAGCCTCTTATTTGTGAGGGCAATCCTCCATGATAAGTGTTTCCGGAGAGATTACCCGATTCTCTGCCACAAAACCGGTAGTGTCCAGAGTTCTTCGCACTTTTCTTCTAAGGGAACTCAATACCAATTTAGTCCTGAACACAATAAGACATACAGACCCAATTTGTCAAGTAGATATCATTAAGCGGACCCAACTAAGCGCCGGAACGGTCACGAGCATCGTTAAGGAATTGAGGGAACATGATTTTGTTAAAGTGATCGGGCCGCGTAAGTCCTCTATAGGTCGAAAGCCAATCCCTCCCCCACTCCGAACGGTTTTCAAACGTTGGCTAAATTATAACTGCATTATCACTACTGTCCCGTTAACTTAGGATTATTCCCTTGTAACTATAATCAAATGCACAAGTTGAAAAAAATTATGACCTGTATCGATTTCAAAATCACTCTGCCGTATTCTGGCTCCCAATATATTCGAGGAGCCAAACATGAACCACGGTCGAATTATCTTCTCACAGGTCATGGACTTCTTTCCGCTACGTCGATTCAAATCATGTGTCGACCGCTATCGCGGCGATCATCGCGTCCGCAAGTTCTCCTGTCTCGATCAGTTTTACTGCATGGCCTTCGCTCAACTCACCGGGCGAGAGTCTCTGCGCGATATCGAAGCCTGTCTGCGGGCGGTCGGCCACAAGCTGTATCATGCCGGCCTGAAGGCCCGTGTATCACGCAATACCCTGGCCAAGGCCAACGAAGTACGCAACTGGAGAATCTATCGAGATGTCGCCCTGATTCTGATCGATCATGCCCGCGCCCTTTACGCCCATCAATCTCTGGCCATGAATCTCAAGCG
>JAACET010000133.1 GCA_011682385.1 Actinomycetota bacterium
TCCGAAAGAATGCTGGCCTTTGGGCAGTTGTGATATTCATCCCGGAAGATACATTTAGGTTCTATGGCTGCATCAACTTCGCCAGCAAAGTGGAACAATCTAGCGGTTACCTCTATGCGTTTTAAGTGGTCAGTCATATTTACAACCACCGCGACATCTATATCGCTGTCGGTGGCTGCGTTACCTTTTGCATATGAGCCGTAGAGCAGAACCTTTTCAACGGGATAAAGCCCTCTGGCCATATCAGAAAATTTCAAGACCTTCTGACGAATTATATCCGGCACTTGAACCATTCGAATAGTTCTCCTGTGGAAACCAACAAAGTTTTGGCTTTGTCTTTCGTTAGGGTCCTACTCAATTCTTCAAACTCTTCGGTATATCTCGACTCGACGTAGTACGAGTTGAGCAATTCGATATTTTTGAGATGGTCGCTTCCTATCTCCGGGAAGAACGACAATTGCTTTGCAAGCCTCAGCAAATTATGTGTATATGGTGGCGTTTCGTCAAGCTGCTTGACATAGCAGGCCTTTAGTATTTTCTCTACTGCCTGCTGACACATAAAAGCGACGTAAAGATATCGTTCCGTATCAAACATTGCCTTGGCTGTTTTGAGATCGTACTCAGCCAACGCAATCCAGTTCTTAACTATATTATTCGTGCTCATATGTTCATCATTCTAATCAGAGCCTACCCCAAACACAAGCCATGTCTGGGTGATAATCATAGGCAGCCGTCGGCCAATTGGCGGACATAGATATTGGTTTGCACTCCATGGCTGTCGTAGGCACCGGCTTTTTGGAAACCTTCTTTGAGGTAGTATTGGTTGGCGGGTTTGTTAGCGGCAGCAACAGCTACTTTAACCTCGCCGATACCTCTGCGTTTGAACTCATCCAGGGCCGCGTGCATGAGCTTATGACCGACACCCATCCGCCGGGCATCTGGTGCAACTGCCACGGAGAGGATTTCAGCCGGCGGATATTCTTGGGATGTTCGACTTGGATATAGAAGGGTCTGGAATATTTTGCTTATGGTTCGCAGACTGAAGACAAATCGAACCAGGCAGGCCGACATGAGCAGGCCTCGCTTCAGAAGAACGGATTTATATAGCTTGCCCACTGATTCAGCACCGGCAATAAACCCTAGCACCCGGTCCTCTTCCAGGGCTACCAGGCAAAAAGCCGATTCACAGCCGGCGATCCCGCGATACAATTGCTTTATAAACGTCGGCCCCAGGGAACTGATAAAACCGCTGCTGATGTTTTCTTTGTGCAGCAGGGCCACTGTCACCACATGTTCGGATGTAACATGTTTGATCGTGGTTTCCACAAGATCATCTCTCTTGGTGAACAACCTGATGCTTCAGAATATCCAGGTATTTGTCAGCCAGAACACTTCTGTCAAAATTCTTTCTGACGAAGTTCAAGCCGTTTTGGCCGTATTCGTTACATAACTGGGGATTACTCTTGAGTTTTAAGACTGCTTCAACAAACGCGCCCGCGTTTTCCGGTTCGACATACATCCCAGCCCTGGCATCTTCCAGAAGTTTCCTGGCCACCCCGTCAATGCCCACGATGACCGGCCTTGCCGCAGACATATAGTCAAACACTTTATTGGGATATACTGTCTTGAAGGTATCGACCTTTTTCAGCACAGCCGTGCACGCATCTGCGGCATTCACGTAATCCACAATCTTAGCCTTGGACACCGGCTCGACGAACGTTACGTTCTCCAGCTTCGCCTCCTTGGCCGCCTCGATTAGCCCCGCCTTCTCCATGCCGTCCCCCACCAACATAATCTGAACCTCGCCGTCCTTTTCTTTTAGAATCTTAGCCGACTCTATCAACTGCATCAGCGCGTTAGCTCTGCCGTGCGCCCCCACGTATGTAACCACGAATTTATCGCCCAAGTCATGTTTTTCTCTTACCCAATTATTGCGATCGCCCGGATGAAATATGTCCAGGTCCGCTCCGTTGGGTATCATGCTTATCATATCGGGACTGATTCCCTTGTTCGCGATCAGTGATTCCTCGAACGCCGGCGTCAGTACATTTATCCACTTAGCCGATTTGTAACTCAGCCTCTCCAGCCAATACGACACCTTGATCAGCCATTTGTTCGTCAGTACTCCCGTATCGATAGCCGATTCAGGCCACAGGTCTCGCACCTCGAACACCATTGGTATTCGTTTGAATTTGCTCAGCATCCATCCGGTAAGTCCCACGCTCAAGGGCGGTGACGTACAGATCATCGCGTCCGCCTTGCCCGCCCACAGCAGCCCCGCCAGTACCGAGCTGAACGTGAACGACAGATACGCCCAGAATCTTCCTATGAAGCTTTTGTTATAGCTTTCGCTCACGTGGCAGCGCAGGACCTCTACGTTTTCCTGTTCGCGCTCACGGACAACGTATTTACCCTTGTATCGCGATTCTTTTTCACCCGTAGCGTAATGGACCGTCCCAGCCAACACCGTTACCTTATGCCCTTTCTCAGCCCAGTATTTGGCAAACTGATTCCACCGCGACCCCCCGGCATCACCTTTGCCCAGGAAGTACTGATGAACTACCAGGATATGCATTTCACCTGTTCCCTGAAGGTTCAATTGATTTTGAATGCCCCCGGCCCACGTGCCGGGGATATTGCTCTGTCATTCCGCACTTGATGCGGAATCCAGTTTTCTCTTATGTTCTCCACAAAACTCTAATTTGACCTGGTTCAGCTCTGTTTCTTTGATCGCTTCACCGAGGCACAGAAACGTTACAAATCTGACCGGAAGTTCTGCACATGTCGAACAGACCAGCACCGGCGCCGGCGAACGCACTCCATAATACAAAGATTGCCAACCGAAGGGTTTATCGTCACCCCTGAAGCATTTACAGCTAATCTCATTACCGCCGGCCATAACAGCCAGGCTCACGGCACCGGCTTGGGTGTCCAGAGTCAACTGATTATCGGATAGCTGATAGTTACTGTCGCAAACCTGCCAAAACAGCTCCAGCTCATGTTTACCCGATCCGAGCAGGTCGTCCACAATGATCCAACGGTCCTCCACCTGAGACAGAACCGCTCGCCGATGGACTAAATTTCGGCCTTTACTGCGATAGCCATAATGCTCGCCTTGCATCAGTTTGCTGCCGTTGCCGCTGTTGTAAGCGGTCAGCTTGGCCTTGGTCCAGTCGAACCACATGAATCGCGAGGCTCTCGTCATCTGGTCCGCCCCATCCACGGTTATGGTGTTATGAGCAGCCGTCGAAGGAAAATAGCTTTCCCACGGCTCGTCGCAGGTATACATGTATGTTCCGGAATCGCGCAGAATGTTCTGACCCTTCCACCACATATCCAGATGCAGCATATCCGCATGGCTCGGACGCTCGGTAAAGCTGTGACAGCGCATCATCGCCCAACTGTCTTTGTTGCGTAGGCTGTAATATCCGCGGGATGCATAGGCCTTGCTTTCTCGTCTAGCTGGCGTTATCGGACTTCTCATCGCCTCGGGCCCAAAGAGCCAGAGTGTGTCCTCATCCCACGGCCCGGGATCATATAGCCTGGCTTTGTTTAGCAGATAGTTTGTGGCCTGCAACACTCCCCGATAGTCGAGATAGCCGCAATTATTCAACGGCACGATCAGAGCCCCGTCGTTAGGTCCATAGTTTGGCACCCTACCGCTGTCGTCCTGCAATTGATAGAGAAACTCCACTGCCCGCCGGACGCGTGAGACTAATTTCTCGCCGAATGAATCCTCGTTTAGTTCGGCCAAACGCATCGCCCAGAGGAAATCCTGCAGCATCAGACGGTGATAATTCATCGAATGCTGAATATAGGACCCGTCCGGCCGGATTTGTTTTAATCCTTCGCGGGTGAGTACTTTTTTGCCGAGCTTCACCCAACGGGCCGACCGCTTGAATTCGGGGAACAGTATTCCTGTCGTGTAGAGCCCTGCCGCCTCGGTCAGTGAGTGATTTGTCTGCGTTGAGATAGCAAACGCTATGTTTTTTTCAATCCGACCTGCGTGCACCCCGATGGCCGTGACGAGTTTCAATTTTCTTTCAACCGTGCTCGCGTTGGCTTCCCACATCCCGTACAGGGCAAAACACATGGCCATCAGCCGAATGGCACATTCCTGCCCGCAGACGTAGTTGGGTCCGGTGTTCGGCTGATTTGCATGGAGCCAGGACTCCAGGAGCTGCCAAAACTTCTCTGCGTATTTGTTATCGCCTGTGCTTGCGAAGGCCCGTACCAATGTGTAGACCCAGGCAAACCGCGACGGCTCCCAGATAAATTTGATATCCCCCACTCTTGGATCGAACGTATTAACGTCACACCAATGTACATCCGAGTCAGCTCTTTGTTTAGTTACGGGGTTCAAGAACCAGTCGGGCCCATCCCCCAGGCTGTGCCACTTGTCGAAAAAGTACTGAAACTTGTTTTGTAAAACTTCCTCAGCCGCAGCAATAGCCGCCGGACCAGGCTGCGGTAGCTCGCCGGGTTTAAAAAAGAAACACCGGCCGTTTGCCTTATGTCCCTCCAAAAACGCCTCACTGCGGGGATACACCGAGGGACGAAGCAAATCAGCCAGCGTAATTTGCGACCATTTTCCAGCGGGACACTTGCGCTTCAGCAGCCCCAGCTTCTTGTGCAGCCCGTAGCTGGCTCGATACGCACAGAACCCTAACCCCTTATATTTAACGATATTATAAGCTGTGTGAAATTTGGGCACGCTTCTATTCTATCTTTAGCTGTTGTCCGGTGCTGGCCGACTCGACGGCCAGGAAACTAGCCAAAGTGACATTTTCAATCTCGCTAAACGGGATCAGAGGTTCGCCCCCGGATACTATGCGTTCGATGAACCGGCCATATTCATTATGATGGCCCTTATCTTGTCGCCAGAGGTTCATCTGCCTGAAATTGCTCCAGCCGAAGCCTTTCAGTTTTCTAAAATTATCCAGGTGCAGAACCTTGCCGTCACAGAATAATTCCACGGTTTCTTTGGGATACCGTTTATGGCCGTTGGCGAAGTAATGCAG
>JAACET010000134.1 GCA_011682385.1 Actinomycetota bacterium
CTACCAGCGCGCAACGCAATGCGCAACCCTAACATAATACTAATTTGCAAGAAATATGCCCCCTGCACACCTCAGTTAGATGCGATTGCCCTGGAAGTCACGTTCTACTGGACAGACACGGACGGCCGAGGTATATTAAGGTGTCTAAAACCATTTTCCAGGGAGCTTATCATGTCCGGCAAAGTATCTAATCCACAAGTGGGACTGGTTCTCGGCAGTGACTCGGATTGGCACGTCATGCGCGAGGCAACCAAAGTGCTTGATGATTTCGGGGTGGGCTATGAAGTGAATGTGATCTCGGCTCATCGCAGTCCACAGGCTGCCCATGACTACGCCTGCAGTGCGAGCGAGCGAGGCCTAAAGGTCATTGTGGCTGCGGCAGGAATGGCGGCCCATCTGGCGGGAGCAATGGCGGCAAATACAACGTTGCCGGTAATAGGCGTTCCGGTGGCTTCGGGGGCACTGGGGGGAATAGATGCCCTGTTGGCTACGGTACAGATGCCGCCGGGAGTGCCAGTGGCTACAGTGGCTATCGGAGTGCCCGGAGCCCGCAACGCAGCAGTGCTGGCGGTGCAAATCCTGGCCCTGGCTGACCCCGGACTGGGGAAAAAACTCGATGAGCATAAAAAAGCTCTGGCGGAAAAAGTGGCCCAACGCAGCAAGAAACTCGCCGAAAAAATCGCAAACAAACAAGACGAAGAAACCCCCGGTGAAACCGGGGGCTAAATATGGATCCATCAAAAATGCCGCCGCGAACCATAGAATGGATAGGCGATCTTCAAGGCTGTGTGCAACTCATCGATCAGACGCTGCTGCCCGGTCGGCTGGAACTGCTGCAAATCAACGACATTGAAACGATGTTCGAAGCCATCCGCTCTCTACAGGTGCGAGGGGCACCGGCTATCGGGATTGCTGCGGCTATGGCTCTGGTGCTGGGGGTACGTGAAACAACAACAAGTGATCGTGGGCAATTCCTGGAGATTCTGGCGGACAAAAGCAATTATCTGGCGTCGTCGCGGCCTACGGCGGTAAACCTGAGCTGGGCACTGAAGCGACTAGTCGAGTTGGCCAACAAAGAAAAAAATGCGTCCGTTGCCCAGCTCAAAGAGATGTTGCTGGCAGAGGCCAAGGCTATACGAGATGAGGACGCTGCGACGTGCAAGGCTATCGGCGAAAACGGGGTGTGCTTGATCGAGCCGGACTGTAGCGTACTGACCCATTGCAACGCGGGAGGACTGGCCACAGCAGAGTATGGGACGGCCCTGGCACCGTTGTATCTGGCTCACGAAAAGAAAGTGCCCTTCAAGGTGTACGCAGACGAGACGCGCCCATTGCTACAGGGCTCGCGGCTGACGGCCTGGGAACTAAGTCAGGCGGGGATTGATGTAACCATCATCTGCGATTCAGTGGCTGGGCATCTGATGAGTCTGGGGCGAGTGGACCTGGTTATCGTGGGGGCAGATCGAATAGCAGCGAACGGCGATGCGGCCAACAAAATCGGGACCTACTCCGTAGCTCGTCTGGCCCAGGCACACGGGGTACCGTTCTACGTGGCTGCTCCGGCGTCGACTTTTGACTTGTCCGTCGGTGACGGTTCAAAAATCCCTATCGAAGAGCGAGCGGCAGACGAGGTAGTCAACGGGTTCGGTCGTCGCACGGGGCCCAAGGACGTAAAGGTCTATTCGCCGGCTTTTGATGTGACGCCGGCAGAACTAATCCGAGGGATTATCACGGAGTTCGGGAAAATTGAGCCGGTGAATGCCAAAACTATAGCCAAGACCATCCGCTAAAGTTTTTTTCATATTCATACGCCAGGAGTGATAGGGGGGGCCTGCCGGGGTGAAGAGTGCAGCTGCATATATCCGGCCCAGATATCACCCGCTAAGACCTCATATTTGTCAAAAGCGGACACAGCGGTTCGACCGTAGCGGTGTTTGAATTGCTGTCGACAAAACTTCTGGAGGCCTTTGGCACTGCCGAGACGCTTAAGGTTGGCCAGTATCAGCTCGGCCTCGGGGGAGTATACTTGCTCATCGGTAGTGATGGTCAAAAGGCCGGCTGGGTCGTACTTGCGGATGATCTCCAAAACGCGGCGTCGAAAGGCCAAATCTATGTGGTCCTTGTCGTGATAGAGGAACTTCACTCGACGCATAAGGACAGCATCACGATAAGCAAACAATGAATCCAGGAGAAAGCCCAGTAGAGCTCCTTCCAGACCGGCTAGAATACTAAAGACAGCTACGTTGTCGATGACGGTTCGGGCCACCCCTTTGCCAATCCCGGTGTGCAGGTATTGCCAAACATAATCAGCAGGCCAAAAAACCAGCATGACCGACTGAGGAAATCCTTCGGTGTCTTTAATAACGTACAACAAAATGGCTGCGACGGCTGCAACCAAAGCCAGGATGAGCGTATAGCGATATCTTCGCATGGTGTAAGTTCTCCCCTAGACGTTTTGAGCGGTAAGTGCTACAGAGATCGACCACCATCCACCTTTATGACCTGGCCGGTAACAAAAGCGGACTCCTTGACCAAAAACAATACCGTAGTTGCAACATCGTCATAGGCCCCGGTACGGCCCAAAGGTGTGTTCTGGACGTAACTGCGACGCTGGGCCTCAGTAAAGAAATCGGGCCAATCCATAATACCCGGAGCTACACCGTTGACCTGCACCTCGGGCGCCAAGGCCTTGGCCCAACTCTTGGTCAGACTGGCCAGGGCAGCCTTGGAGGCACAATAAGCAGCATGCGTGGCAAAAGGCCGCTCGGCCGTAATGTCCAAAATGTTGATGATCTTGCCGGCACCGCGAGACTTCATGTGCCGGCCAATCCGGTGACTCAGAATGGCGGGAGCGAATACATTAACCTCGAAAATCTCCTGCCAGACCTCCGGCTGGAAGTCGTCCAATGAAGTGGGCAGAAAAACGGCTGCATTATTGACCAATACGTCAATGGGACCCAGGTCAGTCTGGATGCGGTCGAGCATAGTCTCAATCTGCTGAGAATCGCGGAGGTCGGCGGGGGCAACCAGAGATTTGACCGAAAACTGAGCTATCTGCTCAGAAGTTTCCTGAGCGTGCTCGGCGGAACTGTGACAATGCAAAGCAACGTCCATACCGACTGCGGCCAATCGCAAAGCGATGGCCCGGCCGGGACCCTTGCCGGCGGCAGTAACCAGAGCCCTTTTGTTCTTCAACTGCATAGACAGCACCCGTGATTTCAGAAGCCATCCCAAAACCCCAGTTTCTGCTGCGAACGGCCCTTTTGCCGTCTGGCTGCGTCGCTCGAACTCAATATATTCTCCAAATATACCTGGGTTCTCGCTCCTTGTCAGCCAACAAAATTGCTCGTTCTCGCAACGAAAGCGGGTATTGGGATGACTTCTAGCAAGATCAGGGCCTTACCTGAGCAGTCTATCGGCCAATAATAGGCTCAGCCAACAGCAAACTCCCCCCAAAGCGGATTCTGAGGTGAGCCTAGGGAGAATTGAACTCTCGGCCAATACGTCGACGACGGGCAAATATCTTCCGACCGTTCCTACTACGCATTCGAGCTCTAAAACCCATTTTCCGACGACGTTTTACCTTGGAAACCCGATGGGGATAATGCATCAGCCTAACTCCGACTTCTTTCAGTTCTCAATAATACCGTGGTCATGTCTGCGAGCCCACCTGAGGGCCGAAAAAGCTATATAGCAGATCGGCGGACCAAATGCAAGCAGATAAAGGGGCAGGGACATCCGGGCTTTGGCTTGACCTGAGCGTCAAAGACAGAGTAAACTGGGTAAGTGCGGCAAGAGCCCCCCAGCACGCAGGCCGGGGGCATTTGAAAACCAAATGGCTCACCACGAAGGACACGAAGATCACGAAGCTAAAGAAACAAAACAGATAAGAAAAATAAGAGAGAAAATAATGGCTAGAGCGAAAATCAGTATCATCGGGGCAGGAAACGTAGGGGCAACGGCAGCCCACTGGGCAGCAGCGGCAGAACTGGGCGACGTGGTTCTGGTAGATATCGTCGAGGGATTGGCAGTGGGAAAAGCACTGGACCTGAGACAAGCTGGTCCAATCGAACGCTTCGATGCAAAAATCACCGGATCAAGTGAATATGCAGATACGGCTGAGTCCGATATCGTGATCATAACGGCAGGGCTGCCGCGTAAACCTGGGATGAGCAGAGACGATCTGCTGGCTAAAAACGTGGCTATCGTGGGCGAAGTGACAAAACAAGTGGCCAAATATTCGCCCCAGGCCATCCTGATCGTAGTAGCTAATCCGCTGGACGCGATGGTCTATGCATCTTATAAAATATGCGGGTTCCAAACCAACCGGGTAATGGGGATGGCAGGTATTCTGGATATCAGCCGATTCCGAGCCGGCATCGCCACAGAACTAGATGTGTCGGTAGAAGATATCAACGCCCTACTGCTGGGCGGACACGGCGATGATATGGTGCCGTTGGTACGCTATACATCGGTGGCGGGGATTCCGCTGAGCGAATTGCTAAGTGCTGAGAGAATCGAAGCACTCGTAGATCGAACACGCAAGGGCGGAGCAGAGATCGTATCGCTACTAAAGACCGGCTCGGCTTACTATGCACCATCGGCGGCGGTAATCCAAATGGCGGAGGCAATTCTCAAAGACAAAAAGCGAATCCTACCCTGTGCAGCCTACTGCGACAAAGAATACGGCATAGGCGGATACTTCGTGGGTGTGCCGGCGGTATTGGGAACAAACGGCGTAGAAAAAATCATCGAACTAAAACTCACCGAGAACGAACAGAAACTCTTTCAGGTGAGCGTCCAACACGTAAAGCAATTAGTAGCTCAGGTGGATAAACTTCTGTAACTCGTATTCGAAAGATGGATTACCGGCAAAGCGGTGGTAAGAGCCCGCCTTCGCGGGAATGACAGAATATTGGGAAACCCATGTCCTCAATTGCATATAACGATGTTGTCAA
>JAACET010000135.1 GCA_011682385.1 Actinomycetota bacterium
TCGGCTGTGGCCGGCAGAACGGGTGAGCCATACTCATGTTGGCCATGATGGCTCAGAATAATGTGTATTAGTTGATTGAGAATCTCCGGGGGGAACTCACCACCGAGAGCCTTTGATGCGGAATTGGCCTTTTCCTGCAATATCAAAACTCCCTGGGTCAGGTGGCCAAGAAGCTGGCCCGAATCGGTATAGTTAATGCTGGTGGTATAGGCCAACTCAGCCGTCTTGCCAATGTCGTGCAGAAAGACACCCGTAAGGAGCAGGTCGGCATTCAATTGAGGGTATCCGGGCATAATCCGCCGGGCGGCAGCCAACATACTCTCAGTATGCTCAATCAATCCACCCACACAAGCATGGTGCATAGTCATGGCCGCGGGGGCGGACTTGAAGCGCTCGATCAATTGCTCATCGGCAATAAACTGTTTGAGCAATTGCAGCAGGGCCTTGTCCTTCACCTGGCGAAGATGCCCGAGGATGTTCTCCCAGAGCTCAGCGATATCCTTGTCGGTATGCAGAAGAAAGTCAGCCAGATCGATTTGATCCTGCCCGATGGGCTGGAAAGACTCTATGACGACCTGCGAGCTGCCCTGGTATTGCTCGACACGGACCTGGGCCTTTATGAAGGTTTCCGGGGCGGTATCCGCTACCACCGCCTGGCCGGCATCCCACATCATGGCCTTGATTTGGCCGCTGCCGTCTTGCAACGTGGCCTGGATATAGGGTTTGCCAGCCTTGGTCTGTCGCAATTCCCGGGCGGCGATCAGGAATACCTGGGTGACCCTGTCGCCGGGCCGAAGCTGGTCTATAGGAATGCGAGCCTGGTTGTGGTTCATCGGCATACTCGGACCCCTGAGTTACCACTCATCTGAAATACGCTATCGGGCCTTTTCCTCAAGGACAGCCTGTGCAGCAGAGAGTCTGGCAATAGGCACCCGGTAAGGACTACAGGAAACATAGTCCATACCTATTCTGTGGCAGAATTTTACCGAGTCCGGATCGCCGCCATGCTCGCCGCAAATTCCAACCTTGAGTTTCGGCCTGGCTTCTCTGCCCCGCTGCAGACCCAGTTTGACCAACTCACCGACGCCGATCTGGTCGAGGGTCTGGAACGGATCACGCGGCAGAATCTCCTTCTGGATATAGTGGGGCACAAAAGTGCCGACGTCGTCACGACTATAACCAAAAGTCATCTGAGTCAGGTCGTTGGTGCCGAAACTAAAGAACTCGGCCTCAGCAGCAATCTCGTTGGCGGTTAGAGCCGCTCGTGGAATCTCGATCATCGTCCCGATCATGTATTTGAGTTTCACGCCCTTTTTGGCGATAACCTCAGCAGCCACTTTCTGGGCCCGGACCTTCAGGAAGGTCAGTTCGTTGACGGTACCGATCAAGGGAATCATAATTTCCGGCAAAACCTTCATTCCCTTTTTCTTGACGGCGCAGGCGGCCTCAATAATAGCCTGAACCTGCATATCGGCGATCTCCGGATAAGTTACAGCGAGTCGGCAGCCACGATGACCCAGCATGGGGTTCATCTCGTGAAGCTGACCGACCTTGGTTTGTATAGTCTTGACCGGCACTTTTAATCGACGGGCCATCTCCCGCTGAGCTTTTTCATTCTGGGGCAAAAACTCGTGCAGAGGCGGGTCCAGCAAACGAATGGTTACCGGAAGCCCCTCCATGGCCTTGAAAATACCAACAAAGTCACGCCGCTGTATGGGCAGAAGCTTACGCAGAGCCTGGCGACGGCCTTTCTCGTCATCGGCCAGAATCATTTCCCGCATGGCCCAGATACGCTCGCCCTCGAAGAACATGTGCTCGGTACGGCAAAGGCCAATACCTTGAGCACCGAAGCCCCGGGCGACCTTGGCGTCTTCAGGAGTATCGGCATTGGTGCGAACCTTGAGCTTGCGGACCGAATCAGCCCATTTCATCAGAGTATTGAAATATCCACTCAGTTCAGGCTCGACCGTGGGGACTTGGCCGGCCATCACGTCGCCGGTGGATCCGTCAATACTCAGCCAATCCTTGGCAGTATAGGTTTTACCGCCGACTTTCAGGGTCTTCTTCTGGGCATCGATATCTAGAGTTCCGCAGCCGGCTACACAGGGAGTGCCCATACCACGAGCCACCACAGCCGCATGCGAAGTCATGCCGCCGGTGCTGGTTAGAATACCAGCAGCTACGTTCATCCCACCAATGTCCTCCGGGGAAGTCTCCCGCCGAACCAGCAGGACACGGTCACCAATATCCGAGCGCCTCTCAGCGTCCTCGGCAGTAAAAGCTATTCTGCCCGCGGCGGCACCCGGTGAAGCGGCCAAACCGGTAGCGATGACCTGCTTTTTGGCCTTGGGGTCAAATTGAGGATGCAATAACTGGTCAAGAGCTGAGGACTCGACCCGCATGAGGGCAGTCTTTTTGTCAATCAAGCGTTCCTTAACCATCTCCACAGCAATACGGACAGCGGCAGGACCGGTACGCTTGCCGGTACGAGTCTGCAACATATACAGTGTGCCGTTCTGAATAGTAAACTCAAAGTCCTGGACGTCTTTGTAGTGCTGCTCCAGAATGTCCTTGATCTGCAACAACTGCTGGTAGCATTCCGGTAAGTAATCGTTCAACTGCTCGATCGGCAGCGGTGTACGAATACCAGCCACGACGTCCTCGCCCTGGGCGTTCATCAGAAACTCGCCGTAGAAGACGTTCTCACCGGTGGATGGGTTGCGTGTAAAGCACACGCCGGTGCCGGAGGTATCGCCCATATTACCGAAAACCATAGCCTGGACATTCACTGCTGTGCCCAGCAAACCGGTAATGTTATTAATCTGGCGATACTTGACGGCTCGTGGAATATTCCAAGAACCAAATACCGCTTCAACGGCTTTGCGCAATTGCAGCTTCGGATTCTGAGGAAAATCCTCTTTGGTATATTTTTTGTAAATGGCTTTGTATTTTTTCACCAACTCTTTGAGATGGGCTATAGTCATATCCGTATCGAGCTTGACGCGGGCTTTTTTCTTTACCTCGGTCATGGCCCGTTCGAAATGCTCATGGTCGACACCCATAACCACATTGCCAAACATGTTGATCAAGCGTCGATAGGCGTCCCAAGCCATCCGTTCATTGGTCTGCTTGGCCAAGCCAACCAGGGACTTGTCGGTGAGGCCCAGATTCAACACAGTATCCATCATGCCCGGCATGGATACAGCAGCGCCACTGCGGACACTGACCAGCAGAGGATTCCGATTGTCGCCGAGCTTGGCGGACATGGCCTTTTCCAGCTTGGCCAGGTTCTTGTCTATTTGTTCAGACAGGCTGGCGGGCAGCTTATGCCCGGCTTTGTAGTATGCGTCACAAACCTCGGTGGTAATAGTAAAACCCGGCGGTACCGGCAAAGAGATATTGGTCATCTCAGCCAGGTTGGCCCCTTTGCCGCCCAAGAGTTCCTTCATACGGCCGTGGCCTTCACCTTTGCCGCCACCGAAAAAGTACACCATCTTCTTCATAATTGCCTACTCCAATGTGTCAGCTATCACTAGGACCCAAAACATACCGTCAAGCCGATAAGGCCGTCCTAAAAAGACCCCTACGGAACAGACCATCCGGATAAACCCATGGCAAGCGGGGCATTGTACGCGGCAAAACAAGGGCTGTCAATTGCCAAAGCTGCCATATAAGTAAGTACTTGGATTGGATGAGTAGCTGGAGTATAAATGGTCAGATCAAGCCGTCGAGATATCGGGATATCTGAGGGAGAAACGCCGTACCAATGCATACGATCGCGACCCAAAAACCGGCCCCAAGCTCGAAGGTCAGCTCGCCACGACATTCAACGCAGAACAGTCCCGAACAACCCGGACTGCCCGGCCGTATCCATCGTCTGCTCAAACTGGCAGCACTGCTGCAGAGCGGACGCAATTACGATACGCCTTTGCTGGCCGTAGAACTGGGTGTATCCCGCCGCACCGTGTTCCGCTACCTGGATGTGCTCCGATCCGTGGGGATGGATTTTGCCCATGATCCTCAAGCAGGAGGCTATCAAGCCAAACCGGGAAGCCTACTTCGTCCGGTAGATTTCAACCTGACGGAGGCCCTGGCCCTGCTGCTAGCCAGCCGAGGGGTCAGGCACGGCCCGGCGGAACCATCGATCCCCTTGCTGCGGGCTGCGGCCAGTGCTGCTCTCAAGATCGAGTCCGTGCTACCAGGGCCCGTGCAGCAGTATTGCAGAGAGCTAATAAACAAGATCATCATCAACCCGGCGGCAGCAGCCAGACACAAACATACCGCCGGGTTTTTCGAAATGATCCAACGGGCCATGCATCAAAAAAGAAAACTTAAAATGGTCTATCGCTCCCTGACCGAGCGAGAACGCATCGAAACAACCCTCAGTCCGTATCGACTGCTATTCAGTCAGCGGGCCTGGTACGTAGTAGGGCATTCAAGCCTGCATGAGTCCGTGCGGACGTTCAAACTACTTCGGATTTATCAGCTCAAATTACTGGATAAACTCTATATCCCCGACAAGAACTTCGACCTGGAGAAGTTCTTCGGCTACGCCTGGTCCATGATCCCAGAGGGCAGGTTGTATCGCGTGGCCTTGCGATTCAGCCAAAAAGTGGCCAACAATGTGGCTGAGGTGCTCTGGCATAAGACACAGCAACTCGAATGGCTTAGAGACGGTTCTCTGATTTTCCGAGTCACCGTCGATGGACTCACAGAGATCGGTTGGTGGATACTCGGATACGGAGCTGAAGTCGAAGTGATGGCTCCGGCAGCACTGCGTAATCAAATGGCCAAAACTGCCCAGCGCATGCTAAACACCTACAAAAGGAAGCCTAAATAGTGCGTGCCGTAGTCCAGAGGGTTCGATATGCTCGGCTGGAAGTGGATGAGCAGGAATTGGCTGGCATTGGTCCGGGATTACTGGTTTATGTCAGTGTGGCAGAAGGCGACGGCAGTGG
>JAACET010000136.1 GCA_011682385.1 Actinomycetota bacterium
TCCCTGGATGCCAACGGGTACGATCATCTTCCGATTATGAGCTATGCAGTGAAATACTGCTCAGCCTTTTACGGTCCTTTCCGGGAGGCGGCGGATTCGACGCCGCAGTTCGGCAATCGTCGGGGCTATCAGATGGACCCACCAAATGCTCGCGAGGCTCTGCTGGAGGTCAAAGCGGATATCGAAGAAGGAACCGACATTTTGATAGTCAAGCCGGCCTTACCCTACCTGGATATCATTAGCCAGGTTCGGGCGGTTATGGATGTGCCGTTGGCGGCTTATAACGTTTCGGGCGAATATGCCATGCTTTTGGCGGCGGAGGAAAAGAAGCTGCTCGACGGCCAGGCAGCCATGCTGGAAATGCTTACTTGCATAAAGCGTGCAGGTGCCGATTTTATCCTCACCTATTTTGCCGAGCGGGCCGCCCAGGCTCTGGGGGCCTAGAGCTAAAGGAGCCAAGCGGTGTCAGGCCATCCTGGAAACTTGGATAAAGGGGCTCATCTTCCACGGCTGATCGCCTGGGAGGTTACACGGTTTTGTCTGCTGTCGTGTAAACACTGCCGGGCCGCGGCCAAGGCTACGCCTTATTCGGGTGAGTTGAACACCCAGGAGTGCTTTAGTCTGTTGGATAATATCGCCTCGTTTTCTCGTCCGATTATTATCCTGACCGGCGGCGAGCCCATGATGCGGCCGGATATCTACGACATCGCGGCTTACGGCCATGGACTGGGTCTGCCGATGGTGATGGCTCCCTGCGGCATACTTATTGACGACGACACAGCGGGTAAGATAGTGCGGTCGGGCATCAAGCGCATTTCCATATCGCTGGATGGAGCCACAGCGGAATCCCACGATGTGTTTCGCGGGGTAGAAGGAGCTTTTGAAGGTACGCTGGCTGGTCTGGAGGCCGCCAAGCGAGCGGGGCTGGAATTTCAAATCAATACTACGGTCAGCCGACACAATCTTTCTGAGCTGGCAGATATTCGCGAGTTGGCCATCAAGTTGGGAGCAAGGGTTTTCAATCCCTTCTTCCTGGTGCCTACCGGACGAGGCAAGGAAATGGCTGATCAGGAGATTTCGCCGGAACAATATGAACAGACCCTGCATTGGTTGGCAGAGAAGCAGAACTCACCGGATATAATGCAGCGAGTAACTTGCGCACCGCACTATCAGCGTATTCTGCGACAAATGCAGGTGACGGGGACACACCCGGTGAAAGGATGCATGGGAGGACAGTCGTTTGCCTTTGTCTCCCACCGGGGGAAGGTGCAGATATGCGGCTTCCTGGAACTCGAATGCGGCGACCTTCGGCGAGAGAACCTGGACTTTCACAAAATCTGGGAGACTTCGGAGGTTTTTCAGCGCTTGCGCGATTTGAACAGCTATCACGGGCGGTGTGGCTACTGCGAGTTCCGCAAGGTTTGCGGCGGCTGCCGAGCCCGATCCTATGCTATGACCGGTGACTACCTGGCTGAGGAACCATACTGTCTGTATCACCCACATAGTAGGAAGGGTCAAGAAAAAGACGGCCATGAGCTTGATGAGTTGGATAAGAAGATTATTTCCATAATCCAGGCGGATTTACCCGTGGTCCTGCGCCCCTTCGATATGCTGGCTGATCGCTTGTCGGAAAGTCGCGAGCTGGTCTTAGCTCGAATTCACCGAGCATGTTCGAAGGGGATAATCCGGCGGCTGGGGCCGGTTTTCGATTCGTCTCGGCTGGGTTATACTTCGACGCTGGTGGCGGCAAAAATACCGGCCCAGCGGTTAGCGGAAGTGGCCGAACGGGTGAACCATTTGCCCGGCGTTACCCACAACTACCGTCGGGAACATGCCTACAATCTATGGTTTACTCTCACAGCTGATTCAACGGAGCAAATCGACAACATCCTCGACGAGTTACGGCGGGGGACCGGCATCGATGAGTTTTATAGCCTGCCGGCTTTGGCCGTGTACAAAATCCGAGTCGATTTTCAATTGAGCGAAACGCCAGCCGCTTCCCGGAACGCTCGGAACACTCAGACAGCGGGATCCCCAGCCCAGCCGGGTGAGCCTGTCAAGCTTCACGAGAGGCAAAAGCAATTGGTACGACTCTTGCAGGAGGGCTTGCCGTTGGTACCTGAGCCCTTTGCTGAAATGGCCAAGCAGGTGGACTTCTCAGCCAAAGACATTGTCCAGCAGATAACGGATTGGCTGGACGCGGGCCTGATTCGTCGCTTCGGGGCGGTGGTACGGCATCAGAAACTGGGTTTTGAATCCAATGGGATGGCGGTATTCGAGGTCACCGAAGATCGTATCCAGGCCATTGGTAAGGAGATGGCCGAGTATCCGGAGATTTCTCATTGCTATCGTCGTCCGAGCTTGGACGATTGGAATTATAATCTTTTCGCCATGGTCCACGGACGAACCGAAGCAGAAGTCCGCCGATTTGTGGACTGTTTGGCCGAACAACTGAAAATCAGCAAATATGACGTCCTGTTTTCTACCACCGAATACAAAAAGACGTCTATGAAGTATTTCCTGGAAGCTGTGGAATCGTAAGATGAGCTATTCATATGAACTCGCAGAGTAATTCGCAACTTATGGCTGAGGCACGAGAAGTTATTCCCGGCGGAGTAAACTCTCCGGTTAGGGCCTTTGGTCCGGTTGGCATCGAGCCGCGGTTTATTGCTCGCGCCGCCGGTGCCCGGCTCTGGGACGTAGAAGGTAAGGAGTACATTGACTTTGTAGGTTCGTGGGGTCCTCTCATTCACGGCCATGCTTATGGGCCGGTCGTCGAAGCGGTTTGCCAGGCAGCGGGTCGGGGTACGAGTTTTGGGGCACCGACGGCAGCTGAGGTCCAGTTGGCTCGGCTGGTGTGCGAACGGGTTGGGTCGGTAGAGATGGTACGGCTGGTGAATTCAGGCACGGAGGCCACCATGACCGCAGTCCGTTTAGCCAGGGCCTTTACTAGCCGATCTAAGATCATCAAGTTCATCGGCGGCTATCACGGCCATGCCGACACTTTCCTGGTCAAGGCCGGCTCGGGGGCAGCCACTCTGGGCACACCGACTAGTCCTGGCGTGCCCAAGGAGGTCGTGGCGGATAGCCTTACTGCCGAGTTTAATGATCTCGAAGCGGTGCGTTTGCTTTTCAAGGCCAATGCCGGCCAAATCGCCGCGGTAATAGTCGAGCCGGTTTGCGGCAATGCCGGGGTTATTCCTCCACAGGATGGTTTTTTGCAGGGTCTGCGTGAGCTGAGCTGTTCCGAAGGAGCTGTGCTGATCTTTGACGAGGTCATGACCGGCTTTCGTGTGGGTCCCAGTGGTGCCCAGGGCTTGTTCGGTATCACTCCCGATCTAACCACATTCGGCAAAATCATCGGCGGCGGTCTGCCCATCGGCGCGATCGGCGGACGGGCTGAAATCATGAAGCAGCTAGCCCCGGTTGGACCGGTCTATCAGGCAGGTACCCTTTCGGGTAATCCGATTGCGGTAGCGGCTGGCTTGGCCAGCCTGCGGGCGTTGGACAGCGAGCTCTACAACAAGATCGAGAGTCTTACCAGCCGACTGGAGAATGGTTTTAGGGATAATCTGGCCAAGCTTTCCCTACCCTTTCAATTTCAGCGAGTGGGGTCCATGGCCTGTTTGTTTTTCACGGAACAGCCTGTCATAAACTACGCCCAGGCCAGCTCATCTGATACCGAACGTTTTGCAGCCTATTTTCGAGCTATGCTTGAGCGGGGCATTTATCTGCCGCCCTCGCAATTCGAGGCCTTTTTCATCAGCGCTGCTCACAGTCCCCAGGATATTGATTTGGCTATCGAAGCGAATTTGGGGGCTTTGCGAACGACCACATGATTTGCTTTGCGAGGAGAATTTACCCGCCCAATGGGGAATAACTTCTCTTTGTGCGGGGCAAATGTCCTCTTGTGCGGGGGAATATTTCCTCACAATCCTAAAGAATTCCTTTTACAAATTATGGCTATATGATAATAATATGACCCTTATCAGTACTGCAAAGCAGTTAAATCATTGCAGCACTCTTGTATTTGCAGACTTCGTAACTGAGACGTTATTGGATGAAGATCAAGAAGGGCTATCTTCCCAGAATCACAGGTCGTCCAGCTTCGGCTATTAGTAGCCGGGAAGTTGTTTCGCCGTTACAGATATCCCTGGTTCTGGCTGGCCGAGGATATACTCCTGTGGTCAAGCCGGGACAGGCTCTCCAAAGGGGCGATTCCTTAGCTGAGTTTGAGGTTCCCGGCGGAACCTTGCACATCCCAGCCCCTTATTCCGGGACTGTAGAACAGGTAGATGTCGAAAAGGGCTTTATTTATCTCAACGTATCCGAGCCGGATCCACAGCCGTGGTCTAAGCCGACTTTTGTGGATCCGACGGTTTTGGAATATCATACTGCTCGAGAACATTTGGCCGCTGCCGGCATCTGGCCGAGCATCTGGGATTCAGCCAGTGGGGGCATTCCTCCCCTGAACACCAGTCAGCCCAGAGCTATAGTGGTCAAGACGGTGGTTACCGAGCCATTCCGGGCCCGCGGTAACGTTATCCTCGAAAACAACTTGGAGCTGTTTCTGCAGGGCCTAAGCTATCTGGAACGGCTCAGCGCAGACTATGCTCCTATTTATCTGATTTTGACTCACGCCAGCCATCCCTTGGCTCAGCAGATCAAAAAGGCTGTGGCTGGTTTGGCTTGGGTTAGGCCAGTGTTTGTGCCTTTGGTTTATCCACTGGCTAATAACAGATATCTTTGGCGATGTTTTCTGCGAAACGAGACTTCCTTCCGGCGCAACGATAGTGTCTGGTTTCTAGACACCCAGTCCGTTCTGGACATAGCTCGTTGCCTGGGCCAAGGATTGGTTCCTTACCAGCGGATAATTAGTATGGGCGGACCGGGCTATCCGCAAGGCCGGCAC
>JAACET010000043.1 GCA_011682385.1 Actinomycetota bacterium
GCGGGCAAAAAAGCCTGCAAAAGTCAGAAACAGTGCCTTTGCAGGACGGAAAAACATCGTTGATGTCGCATCGAACCCTTTTTTCGCGGCACATAGGAGCAAAGATACGCCAGAACCTTAAACTGTGAGGTTATTCAGAGACCTCACTAAGATATAGGATATCCGAGGTTAATGAATATGCTTAGGGGCTCACGGAAACTTTTGATCTTAGGCACCATGTTACTGGCCCTGTTGGCCGGTACGCTCACCCTTCAGGCAGCCGGGGAATCACTCCAGCCGAGTTCTCAGGAACACCTGGTTATCCTGCACGTTAACGACACCCACGGCCGGTTATCGCCCCGCACTGTCAAGGGCCGTAGCCTGGGCGGTATCGCTCGGATGGCAAGTATGGTGAAACAAATCCGCCGGGAAAACCCCGGCCGGGTCCTGCTGCTGCACGCCGGCGACGTCTTCTCCCGGGCAGGCTCTGTAACCAATTACTACGGTGGGGCTGCCAACTTTGATCTGATGAACCGCATCGGTTTCGATGCCCTGGTGCCGGGTAACGGTGATTACTACTTTGGCATAAACAATCTCCGCCAGCGAATAGCCGAAGCCAAGTTCACCATATTAGCCGGCAATATATTTCAAACTGTCGGCCAAAAGTCCGAACCTGTAGGCAAGGATTTTGTAGTCAAGAATATCGGACCACTGCGGATAGGCCTGCTGGGCCTGTCGTTTATGCGTCCTGGGCATCCTTCTTCCCGCAACCTACGGACCGGTCATAATATAGATCTGGCCAGGGATTGGATTGCCAAGATGGATGGCCAAACAGACCTCGTGGTGTTGCTTTCACACCTGGGACTACCAGCTGACATAATGCTGGCCGGCCTGCTGAACGGGGTAAACATTGTCGTTGGCGGCCACACTCACAACATCCTGGCCGAACCGATCATTATAAGGCACCCCGACGGCTCACCCGACAAGACCTACATCGTTCAGGCCGGTGAATACTACCGCTATCTGGGCCGAGTTGATCTGACCTTCACCAGATCGGACGATAAATCATGGCGGGTAACTGATATCACCTGCCAACTCATACCCATAAGCGAACCTGTTGTCGCCGATGCCGAAATTGCCAAGCGCCTTGCCGAATACAAAAGCAGTCTAAGCGAAGTAATCTATCGAGCCCACGAGTCTATCCCTGCGCACGGACCCGGCGAGAATACCGTGGCTAATCTGGCCCTAAAGGCTATCGGTCAGGAATTCCCCAGCTCCGTCATAGTGCTGGACCGCGGGGCCATTCGGGCGAGGATTGCCAAAGGCAATGTCACCCTGGCCAATATTTCTCGCATCCATCCCTGGAGAAATCAGATACTCACAGCAACCATCACCGGCTCTCAACTCCGCCAAGCCTTGGCGGAGCCCAACCTACTCTGGTCCGGCGTAAACTTTCAGCGACACAGCACCCAGATCAGCGATCTGCAAATAGACGGTTCAGAAGTCAGTGACGACCAGGAGATACAACTCGTGCTGGGCGAGTACGTGCTGAGTAAATGCAAAGCCCTGTCCAACATCAAATATCAAGGAACCTCCCAGCGCCTCGACGCTCTGCTGGAGGCCTATCTTCGCCGGCTGGGCCAATCAGCCAAACCACTCCCATAAAAATGTAACGCGACCTGCTCGCAATTACCCGGTATGGGCCTTTCTCCTTGACAGAACTGCCGCGCAAAACTAACCTGCTCCAAGGCCAAGAATCTAGATTACCTGGAACAGCCATGACCACAGATAAATATGATCACCAAGTTATAGAAGCAAAATGGTCCCGGCTTTGGGAACAGAACAAGACCTACGCTACGGACCTGGCCGGCGCCAAACGACCATATTACAATCTCATGATGTTCCCATATCCTTCCGCGGAAGGGTTACACGTTGGGAATGTTTTTGCATTCGTCGGGAGCGATATTCACGGCCGTTTCATGCGAGCCCAGGGCTACGACGTATTTGAACCTATGGGATTTGACGCCTTTGGCATCCACTCGGAAAACTACGCCATCACTGTCCGCAGTCACCCCGTAAAACTTGTGCCCAGCAATATCGAGAATTTTCGCGAAAACCAGCTCAAACGAATCGGGGCCATGTTTGACTGGTCCCACCAGGTCGATACCACCAATCCGGATTACTACCGTTGGACGCAATGGATTTTCGTGCAATTGTACAAGGCCGGCCTGGCTTATCAGAAAGACGCACCCGTCAACTGGTGTCCATCGTGCAAGACGGTACTGTCCAACGAGCAAGCCGAGGGAGGGCTGTGTGAGCGATGCGGCTCAATGGTGGAACAGCGGAAGATGCATCAATGGTTCTTCCGGACCACAGCGTATGCACAAAAGTTGCTGGAGAATCTGGATTGGATCGACTGGTCGAACGCCACTAAGACCGCCCAGCGGCGCTGGATTGGCCGAAGCGAAGGTGCCGAGGTGGAATTCAAGCTCGTCAACCCAGTCGGTGGTGAACCGCAGAGCCTGCGCGTATTCACCACTCGGCCGGACACGCTTTTCGGTGCTACTTATATGGTCCTGGCTCCGGAGCACCCACTGGTAGAAATTATCTGCACGGACGAACAGCGCCAAACGGTCAAGGACTACTGCCGCGAGGCCGCCCAAAAGGCCGAGCTGATCAGGACCGATTTGGCCAAGGAAAAGACCGGCGTATTCACCGGGGCCTATGCTGTTAACCCCGTCAACGGTGAGCAGATCCCCATCTGGGTGGCGGACTACGTGCTGATAAGCTACGGCAGCGGAGCGATCATGGCTGTGCCCGCCCACGATAGCCGTGACTTCGAGTTCGCCAAGCAATTTGATCTGCCCATTCGGGCTGTGGTCATGCCGCCGACCGCTTGGCTGCACGAACAGATTGTACGGGGGCTCCTGGATGAAGATTATGCCAAGAAACACGGGCAAAGCGATCTGTTGGAAAATCTCTTACGTTCCGCCGGTCTGGCTGCCGGTATCGTTGCCGGTATAACTTTTCAAAACCCCCATGCTGTGTTGGATGGCGATGCGAGCTGGATTCAGCAGGTAGCTATACCGCTCTATAAAAATGATCCCGGCCTCTTTGCCGATGCCTACACCGAGGACGGTACCGCCATCAACTCCGGTGAATTCGACGGACAGGAAACGGCCGAGTTCAAAAAGAACATCACCGCTTGGCTCAATGGGCAAAACTTGGGCCAAGCTACGGTCAATTACCGCCTGCGAGATTGGTGCATAAGCCGTCAAAGATACTGGGGGCCGCCCATTCCTATAGTGCACTGCGACAACTGCGGCGTTGTTCCAGTACCGGAAGAAGAACTGCCGGTACTATTGCCTTTCATCGAGGATTTCGTCCCGGACGGCTCAGGTAAAAGTCCTCTGGCTAGAGATGAGACTTTCGTGAACACGACATGCCCAAAGTGTAAAGGGCCCGCCAAGCGGGAGACGGATGTCAACGACAACTTTCTGGACTCGGCCTGGTACTTTTTCCGTTATCCGAGTTCCGACCGAGCGGATGTTCCCTTTGATGCTGCACTCACCAGGAAATGGTTACCGGTGGACATGTACATCGGCGGACAGGAACACGCCGTTTTACACCTGATGTACACACGATTTCTAACCATGGCCTTGAAGGACATAGGTCTGATTGATTTCGAAGAACCGTTCAAATGCTTCCGTGCTCATGGGCTCATCGTCAAAGATGGTGCTAAGATGAGCAAGTCCAAGGGAAACGTGGTCAACCCCGACGAATATATTAAACGCTACGGAGCTGACACATTTCGTACCTACCTTATGTTCCTCGGCCCTTACCAGGAAGGCGGGGATTTCAGAGACACGGATATCATCGGCATAAGGCGCTTTCTGGAGCGTCTATGGCGCTATGCAACGCAAACTCAGTTTCTCGACGAGGAGATGGCCGACCGTCCCTTGCTACAGTTAGTGCATTCCAAAGTGAAGAAGGTCACAAAGGATGTTAAGAGCCTCCGCTACAACACGGCCATTGCCGCTTCGATGGAGTTGCTTAACGGCCTGCAAGCTCAGAAAAAACACTATTGTCAGGCCATCAAGATACTGCTGCAACTTATCTGCCCTTTTGCCCCATTTATTGCCCACCAGTTATGGGAGCGCCTCGGTGGCAAAGGCCTGGTCAACGACGCGCCCTGGCCCGAGTTTGACGAGAATCTGTCCCGTGCATCCCAGATGGAATTAGCTGTCCAGGTCAACGGCAAATTAATCGATCGCCTGACTGTCGAGGCCGACGCCGATGACAGTACCATCAGCGAGGCAGCCAAAGCCCTGCCCAAGGTAGCCCAGCGCATTGGTGGCAAGCAGATAGCCAAACTCATAATCGCCCGGCCGCGCGTGGTGAACATCGTGATGAAGAAATAGCTCATGGCCACCGAAACCGAAGCCAAAATTCGCGTCGCCGATCATGAGCCCCTTCGGGCCCGGCTGATTCAACTCGGCGCTAGCGCCCAAGGCCAACAGGTACACGTCGATATATACTTTGATACCGCCGAGGGCCGTCTGCGCAAAACCGATACGGCCTTGCGACTCCGCTGTGCCGGGCAAACAAGCGTGCTCACCTACAAGGGTCCGCGAGAAGAGGGCCGTTATAAACAGCGACAGGAAATTGAGACTGCTGTGGCCGACACCCAGGCTATAAAATCTTTGCTTGAGCAGTTGGGTTTCACTCAGAGCCTGCTTCTCGAGAAGAGCCGGGAAAGCTGGCTGATGGATCGCTGCCGGGTTGAACTGGACACTCTGCCGTTGCTGGGCACCTTCGTCGAGATCGAAGGCCCTTCCCCAGAGGACATCACCGGGGTTATTGAACGATTACAGTTGGACAGTGGTAATTCGATAACAACGCCATATCCGACCCTGGTACGGGAACATTTACAGAAAATCGGCAACCCCAGTCGCCAGATCCGCTTGACCGAGGCGGGGTCTTGAAATGGCTTCTATGAATTATCCGCCTTTACCGCTTACTATTTTCTTTGCTGTGCTGATTGTCATCTGGCTGCTGGCGACTCTGAAGCAGCGCTATCGGACCGCCAGTATATCCGGCCTGGCCAACGAGCTCAGGTTACGAATTTTCCCCAGGGACCCGCTTAATATACCGCAGCGCTACGAACAGTTGTACTTATTCGGACACGGACACGCCCGACGGGCTCGTAATGTGATGATTGGGCACTATCACGGCCGACCGATTCGGGTCTTCGACTACCTGTACGAGACGGGCCTGGGACTGGACCGCCGTACGCAGCGCTTCAGCGTGGTCATGACCCAGGCCGACCGTGGATGGCCGGCGTTGCTGGTGCACCCAGCCGAGTCCGAGCGGCCGCTGTATAATCTGTCCGGCCTGGAAGAGGTGCACCTGCCCGAGATACAAAATAAGCACCAATACGCCGTGTTCTGTGAGTACGAAGAATTTGTCCGGAACAATATCCGCCCGGACATGGTCGAAAAGATCAAACAAAACAGTGGTGCCATCTTGGAAATATGTGGAGGGATGCTCGCCCTCTATGTGCCGCGTAAGCTCAAGCCCGCCCAATACCGCCGACTCATCGAGTTAGCCGGCGAACTCACCGAGCAGCTCAGCACAAGCTCTTCGTCGTAGCCCCCCACCAGCCCGAACATTCTAGCTGGCCGAGGTGGGGCCTTTCAGAAGTGACATAACCTCAGCTCGGCTGGCAAGATTGGACCGGAACAGACCGCGGATGGCCGAGGTAACCATTATTGTGCCCGGCTTATGGACCCCACGAATAGTCATGCAGGTGTGCGTGGCCTCCATCATCACAGCTACGCCCCGAGCCTTGAGTTCTTCATCCAGCAGATCGGCAATCTGTTTAGTCAGCCGTTCCTGTACCTGCGGCCGATGGGCCATGGTCTCGATGACTCTAGCCAGCTTCGACACACCCACCACCCGCTTATCCGGCAGATAAGCCACGTGCGCCTGACCGACGAAGGGCATCAGATGATGTTCGCAAATCGAATGAAAGGGAATATTTCGCAGACAGACAATCTCGTCGTAATCTTCCTCGAAATACTTGTTCAAGTGCTCATGGGCGTCGGCGTGCAAGCCGTGAAACAACTCCGCATACATGCGAGCCACTCGGCCAGGCGTATCAGCCAAGCCCGGACGATCCGGATTCTCTCCCACTGCTATTAGCAGTTCGCGAACCGCACGTTCCATTCGAGGTAAATCCAGCTTATCACAACACTCTTTAGACATAGCTATGCCCCATCAAGGTAAAAAGCATCTGGGTATTTGTATTCTGCTGCATTCTTCCTTTTTGCATTTTTATCTGTCATTTTGATTTTTGATTTTTCTATCCGACTCCCGCTAGTTTGACGATTTTCTCAGCCAACGCCTCGATGGTGTAGCTCCGACTCAAATCAATAAGCAGACAGCAACCGTGGTTATGATCGCTGGATAAAATAATCTGGCGGGAATTAGGCACAGAAAAGCCCATTTCCTGAGGCTGATGGCCCACGACGAATAAGTCCACGTCCCATTCTTTACCTAATTCAGCCAGTTGCTCTGCGGTATGATGTCTGCCCCAGAGCATCAAATACGCCGAGCCGTCAGCCTGCAAATCCGCATCCGCCAATTGGCCCTGATAGAGTACGCGGGGATCGAACATAGACATCTTAGCCGGCGAGGGTAGCGAATGGCTCAACATAATGCGATTGGGCAACCGTGCCGCCAACGGCTCAGAAAGCAAAAAATCATGCATCGCGTTGCAGACCCCTCCAGCATATTGGCCGTAGGCTTTTTCCAGACCAGCCCGCAGTAAATCAACGGCGTCTTCGCCATAGCGGATTACGGGCTTCTCCAGAACCTGGCAAAGGGCGTGATTGCCCAGCAGTAGATGTACCCTCTGCGGGAAGGCCTTCTGCAGTCGAAGGGCCCGCTCCAGCAGCCGAAATGAAAAACACCCTTCCGCTGAAGCCTCGGTTTCGTGCAGCAACTCGTGTAGTATCAGATGTCGGTCGGGGTTTTCGCCCAAGCCGGCGAAACGTACTATTTTGTCTAAATTGCGCTCGTTGCCGTGCAGATCGCCGGTCATTACCACCTCGCCCCCAGCCGTGAACTCCAGGTGCTGACCCTTCCGCAGGGGATCTGCCAGATTGGCTTCTTGGCCGTACCGATATAACTCGATAATTTCCTCGTGAGCCGGCATATATTTCTGCTCAAATTTGACTCATCTCGGCGCAGGGGAGTAACGCAATGGCGGCGGCAGGGCTCGAACCTGCGACCTAGGGCTTATGAATCCCTCGCTCTAGCCAGCTGAGCTACGCCGCCATCGAAGTCGGACTTATTCCGGACAATACCTTAGCCGCCCGCCCAGCTTCTGTCAACTGCCCGGCCCAGCTCCAAGGCTTGGTCTGCGGGCTTTACTTTGCCCGAGTAATCCGCATAATGAACGCAGCCAGCATGGCCACGGAAGGAGAATACCTTGTCCGAAAACATACTCGCAGAACTGAAGTGGCGGGGCCTTCTCGAAGAGGTCTCCGATCCAGCCCTGGAAGGAATCCTGGCCCAGCAGAAGCTCTCCGTCTATGCCGGTTTCGACCCTAGCAGTCCCAGTTTGCAGATAGGCAACCTGGTCGGCATCTTAGCCCTGATGCGGTTTCAGCAGGCCGGCCATCGTCCGATAGCACTTATCGGCGGGGCCACCGGAATGATAGGCGATCCTTCCGGCAAAAACGTTGAACGCAATCTGCTTACCAGCCAGGCCGTCGCTGAAAACGTGGCTAAAATTCGCCGACAACTAGAGCACTTCCTGGGTGCCGCCGAGGCGGAAACCGGGGTTATCATTGTTGATAACGCCGATTGGCTAGGCAAATTCAGCTTTATTGAGTTTCTGCGGGACGTAGGCAAGCACTTCCGCCTCGGCTACATGTTGGCCAAGGAATCCGTGCGTCGGCGAATTAGTGAGGGCCAGGAGGGCATGAGTTTCACCGAGTTCGCCTATATGCTGCTGCAGGGCTACGACTTCGTACACCTCTTCAATACGCACAAGTGTACGCTGCAGATCGGCGGCACCGACCAGTGGGGCAACATCACTGCCGGCATCGACTTGACCCGTAAGCTCCGCAGCCAAACCGTCTATGGCCTGACTTGGCCGCTGGTCACCACGGCTGACGGCACAAAGTTCGGCAAAACAGAGGCCGGCGCGATCTGGCTCGACGCTGAAATGACCAGCCCATACGATTTCTATCAGTTTTGGGTCAGAGTTGACGACCGCGACGCTATCAAGTATCTGAAATACTTCACCATGCTCAGTGAGGCCGATATCCGGAATCTCGCCGAGCAGACCGCCACAGCCCCAGAGAAGCGCCGGGCCCAACGCGTCCTGGCCGATGAGTTGACCAAATTGGTGCACGGGGAGGCCGCCTGGAAACAGGCAGCTCAGACTTCTGAGCAACTCTTCAGCGGGACACTCCACGGACTATCGGACCAACAGCTCAGCACAGCCTTTGAAGCTGCGCCCAGAACCAACGTGGCCAAATCGCGCTTGCAGGCGGGAATACCACTGATTGACATACTGGTCGAAACGGGCTTAGCCAAATCGCGCGGAGCCGCCCGCCGACTAATCAACCAAGGGGGAGCTTACGTCAACAATCAAGTGGAGAAATCTATCCAACGCAGTCTCGGCCTTACCGACTTAGCCAGTGCGCACTTCATCGTCCTGCGGACTGGCAAGAAGAACTACCACCTACTGCACTTCGAATAGAGCAGTATTCTCCCTTTGCCGGCTACGGAGAGACCAGCTCAACGGCCTGAACAGCAGGAATTTGCTGTTTGAGCGTTCTTTCAATAGCATTTTGAAAGGTTATGGCCGCACTGGGGCAACCCACACAGGCCCCGCGAAAGCGAACCTTTACTAAACCGCTATTCTCATCGACACTTACCAGATCCAGGTCACCCCCATCCCGCTGGATCATTTGACGAACCTCAGCCAAAACGTTTTCCACTTGTTTGGTTAGGCTGTTCTCGGCATCCGACATGAATATACCTTTCCAAGAAATTCGATCAGAAAACCACCTCTGCAAATCACCACCAGCCCCCAGAACTCGTGGCGATTGTACACACTCCATCACCGCCCAGCAAGAGAACAAGCAGAGCATCCCTGATACACCGTCAATCGGATTCCAGCGGTCATGTCGGTTGTGTCAATCCTACCAGGATTGACTGCTTCAAAAAGCACTCTTCCGATAACAGTAAAATTAATTACTCTGCTCCACCGGACCATGGGCCTTTAAAGGCTGCGTCCTCAAAATCCAGTTGGGCATCGTACGCCGACGACATCGATAACCTATTTTACCAAAAGCGCTTCGAGATGACCCTTCCGATTGCTCTCCGTTATTCAGACCCCCGGAACCGTCCGCTAACTAGCCGGGCTCCGCTTCCGAACGGTGACGGCGTTTGGTTTGGCACCTAATTGTTTTGTACGTTCCTTAGTGGTGTAGGAAACGCGCCCGCTGATTTAGCCGATAGGGCTGACATGAAGTGGTTGATGTGGGCGAGACACATGGGAGCGAGTTTTTGGGCCGACCAGGAAGGGCCCACGGTTACGGAGTATGCTGTGTTGTTAGCTCTGATTGTTTTGGGAGTATTTACGGCAGTAACCTTGATTGGAGTATTCGCAAAGGATGCATATACGACCGTAACGAATGGGCTTCCTGAGGCATCGTAGATAGGTGGAGTTAAACCCTTTTGTTCTTTTCTAAGGAGTATTGTGATGAAGGCACTGGTCAAAAAGGCGAAATGTTTTCTTCGGAGCGAGGATGGGCCTACGGCTACTGAATATGCCGTGATGTTGGCCTTGATAATCATTGTTGCCCTGGCGGCAATTACGCTGCTGGGCACCAAAGTCAAGACCATCTTTACGAACGTTTCTGGTGGACTGCCCAGCGGCAGCACCGGCAGCTAACGTTCAAAGGAACTTCCCGGTTACGGGCATAGCCGACATCTTCCGGATGAGGCAATGCCCGTGACCGTTGAACGGATTCTCGCCATGGGCCTAGTTCAGCGAGGACCGGTTCCTTCTACGGCACTTAGCCGAGTGGGAGCCAAGAAGTCCTACGGGGAACTAGGCCCTGGCACACTTGTACAGAGCGGAGTGATGAATCGTTCAGGGCCTCTGGAGTAAGGATCAAAAGGAGGGTGAACTTATGGAATCTGTGAGCTATTGGCATGTTGCGACTGCTATTCTGGTGCCGGGCGTTGTGCTGGCATCATGGATCGACTGGCGTTATCGGAAGGTTCCCAACTGGCTGAACCTGGCTCTGATTTTGGTCGGCTTGACCGTGCAAGGGATCTTCCATGGCTGGTCCGGCCTGGGCATGGGCTTGCTGGGAATGCTGCTAGGGTTTGGCCTGCTGATCATACCTTGGCTGATGCACGCTATGGGGGCAGGCGATGTGAAACTCATGGCCGCAATCGGTGTGTGGCTTGGTCCACTATTGACCATCCGAGCCTTCTGCGTGGGGGCCATCCTGGCAGGGGCCATTGCGGTAGTAATGATTCTTATCGGCCGACGATTCTGGCAGGCCTACATGAACCTTGGTCTGATAATGACCAAGCTCCATTCCTTTAAAACGGCCTTCAGTGACTTCGGGTCGGTCCAGAAGCTCAAGAGTACCAGTCAATTACTTCCCTACGGCGTACCCCTAAGCATAGGGGCATTGCTGGTTATGTTTTCTCGAGGTGCGAGTTGGTGGACATTCTAACCTCAAATAGTGGGTGTTCTAATGAATACACACCATAAACAAACCGATAGGACTAACATGAAGGGTGCTGCCGTCGTGGAATTGGCGGTGGTGCTGCCTTTGTTACTAACTATTGTTTTCGGAATCATCGAATTCGGATGGGTGTTCATGGTACGCGAAACCCTAGTCAATGCCAGCCGCGAAGGATGCCGCGTCGCTGTACTCCAGGGCAGTACCCAGCAGGATGTTACAGACCAAGTGGCTCTCAGCATGGCCGGGGCCGGTTTGAGCAACTATTCCGTGCAGATTACCAGCTCTACGCCAACCAACCCCAACGAAACCGTACAGGTGCTCATACCCTATTCGCAGATCTCGCTTTTAGGAGGTTATTTCGGACCTACTAACTTCAACCTCTCAGCCACAACGGTGATGCGCAAAGAGGGAGCCGACTAAGTTGAACATGGTCATTGGAACTCCAGCCAGCCATTCTAGGAAGCAGTCATGAAAATCAAAGCTCTAATACCGATGCTCGTGGGAGTAGGCATAGGCCTGCTGGCCCTTAAGATGGGATGGGGTTATATCGAACAGCAAAGGCTCTCGGTAGCTGCCAGTCAAGGCGACACACCCATAGTGATCGCCAAGTTCGACATATCCCCCGGTACTCAGCTGAAGTTGTCGGATTTCACGACGGTGGACTGGCCTCGCTCGACTGTTCCGCGCCAGTCCTACGCTGACCCTGAAAAACTCGTCGGCCGAGTCAATTCTACCCAGCTCATAGCCCAACTGCCCGTGTTGGAGAATATGTTGGCCCCGCCGGGCACAGGTCCGGGTTTGCCGGCTCTGGTTCCGCAAGAATACCAGGCTATGACCGTAAAAGTGGATGAATTCGCCGGCGTCGGTGGATTCATCAAACCCGGCGATACCGTGGATGTAGTGGCCACCTTCAGTGTCAAGCGAACCGAAGCCGGCAACACCGAAACAGTTACGCGCACCATCCTGCGAGGCATCAGTGTCTGCGCCGTCGGTCAACAAGTGCAGCCCGACGAGAACAACGAACCCATGGTAGTTCGCTCAGTTACCTTGCTGGTCAAGCCTTTACAAGCCCAGAAGTTGTCTCTGGCCGCGACCAGAGGAACCATTGCTCTGGCCTTGCGCAGCGGCCAGGGACCCAGTTCCGCGGAAAACCTTTCAGCTATCAGTTTCTCCGAGCTGCTCCGTAGCGAAACCGACCAGACCACCCAGAGTAAAACAACCGGAGAATGGGTGTCCAATCTTCTACAGAGCAACAAACCAGATCAAACCAAGACTGTTCCCGTCAAAATAGACCCCCGTTGGGAGATGAAAATCTATCGAGGACCAGCCGTCCAGGAGTTGATCTTCGAGAGCGCAACCTCCTCACGCCGGCTGCAGGCGAGTTCTGCTGAATCACGGGATAAATCCACCACTAAGCTAGGTTTCGATCCCAATGACTGGAACGAACAGGACCCGGAAAACTTCAACAAGATCCAGGGACAGAATTCCTGGTCCGACAGTAGTGAATTGAAAAATATTAAAGACGATTTCCCCGGCGAATAGGAGGCCGTAAGATGAATCAGTCGCCACACTCGATACGTCCGTCCGGGCGAGGCTGCGATGCAGCCGTACCTCAGCCACACCACAGACACAGAACCCCGTGGGCCCGTGTCCCGGCTACGGTTCTATTGACCTGTCTGTTTGGGCTACTGCCAAACCACCTTATCGGGCAGACCCAACAGCAGGGGGAAAAACCTTCCGCCCAGATTGTCTCCCTGTCAGTGCAGGAAAGCATCACACTTATCAGTCCCCAGCCGGTCAAGCAAGTGCTGGTAGCCAATCCCGGCATCCTGGACGTCGATGCAATCTCACCGGTCAAGCTCGTACTCAGCGGCAAGCAATACGGTCGGACTACTCTGACGCTGGAAACCGAAAACGGCGAACGCCTTGTCTATGTGGTGTCCGTCGGCCTGGACTTATCGGCCCTGCAAGCAACTATTGAGAACATCTCGCCTTACAGTCGGGTCAAGGCCACATCCATTATGGATACCATCATCCTCTCCGGCAGCGTCCCGGATGCCAGAACCAGCGAGCAGATTATGGACATCGCGGGAATCTATTCTTCGAAGATGAAGAATCACATGCAAGTTGCCGGCGTTCAGCAGGTACAACTGCACGTGGTCATCGCCGAGGTCTCCCGCACTGCTACCAGAGCACTGGGCATTAACCTCCAGGCCGGTGGTGGCTCTGCCTTTGGAGGTTCTATGGTAGGCGGTATCCAGCCGCTGAGTATGGGCTGGATAGACCAGTCAGCCATAGCCTCCTCGATGCCCTTCTCCGTCACCGGCGGTGATCAGGTGGTTTCACCTTCGATAACCCTATTCGGCGGAATAACAAAGGCCAATCTTGAAGGCTTCCTCATAGCCATGCAAGACAATAGTCTAGTGCACGTCTTGGCCGAGCCTACCCTTATCACTCTCAGTGGTCGCGAAGCAAGCTTCCTGGCTGGTGGTGAATATCCAATTCCGGTGGTTCAGGAGGCCAACTCGGTCACCGTAGAGTTTAGAGAGTTTGGTGTACGCCTGAGTTTCACACCCACAGTATTGGCCGGCCAACTGATACGTATGGAAGTTGCCCCTGAGGTCTCCGAGCCGGACTTCACTAATGTTGTCACCATTGGCGGATTTTCTGTCCCCGGCAGAAGCATCCGCAACGCTAAAACTACTATCGAGCTGGCTAGCGGTCAGACCTTCGCTATAGCCGGCTTGCTCAGCCAAAATACGCGTGCCTCTGTCAGCCGGGTGCCGGGGCTGGGCAATTTGCCCGTTTTGGGAGCTTTGTTCCGCTCAGTGCGGTATGTCAAATCGGAAACCGAGTTGTTGATTATCGTTACGCCTGAGCTCATTGAGCCGCTTAACCCCGATCAGTTGGCCGCCATACCCGGAAGTGACCTACGGAATCCCAACAATTTCCGGCTGTTTGGGCTGGGGCAAATAGAGCACAGCACCAAGGCCCCCGTCGAACGTCTCAGTCGTGGTAGCGAACTGCTTCGCGAACCGCCCAGATTCAAAGGGGCCTGGGGTCCGACCGATCAGGAGGAGGGCTTCTAGCTCGTGCGGCTGCCCGCCATGGGCTAATGACTGCAGATAATCTGCCGGCAGGCTGGATAATGCAAGGAGACGTAGCAGAGTGATAAAGATTATCGTTTTCAATACCGACGCGGAGTTTGCCTCAGCTCTGCGCAACCAACTGCACGCCACTCGGGAAGCACGCATAGTCGCCGAGATAACCGACCCGGAAGAGTTGATCTCTACTACAGAGCGCTTGACTCCCGACGTCGTCATAATCTATCTTCACCCTGAGCCTGATCCTCTATTGACCCTGGCTTCGCGCCTGAACCAGACCTGCCAGAAGGCCCGCATCTTCGCCATCGCCGACTCGGATGACCCACAGTTGATTCTCACCAGTATGCGGGCCGGAATGTGTGAATTCCTGACCAAGCCGCTAGACACCAGTGAGCTGAATCTGGCCCTGTCCAAGGTGGCCGCCCTGAAACCACCCGATGCCGGCAAGGGTAAGATCTTGGCTATGGTAGGTTCCACAGGTGGCTGTGGCAGCACTTTTCTGGCGGTCAACCTGGCCTGTGAACTGGTCGGCACCTGCGAACAGTCGGCCGTTATAGTGGACCTCGATTTCTGCGGTGGACAGGTAGCGACCTACCTGGATCTGACCCCTTCTTTCACCTTGGGCGACCTGGTAGAGAATGCCGAGACACTGGACCCCCAGATGTTGGACCATATCCTGACCCGCCACAGTTCCCAGGTCGCCGTCATCGCCCGACCTACGCCGCTGGTTCAAGGCAGACTATTACAGACTGGTCAAGCCGGAAAACTAATCACTGAAGTTATCTCCACCTTGGTGGACATGTACGATTACGTCATTCTGGACGGACTAAACCCGACGGACGCAAACCACCTGAGCCTGTTGCGTATGGCTGACCATGTATTGCTGGTCATGAATCTGCTGGTTCCCTCGATACGCAATGCCGACCGCCTATTACA
>JAACET010000044.1 GCA_011682385.1 Actinomycetota bacterium
GGACAAGCAGGAGTCAAAGAACTGAGCGAGTACTGCGGACTCAGTGCCCAGGAAGTGGGAAAATCAGTGCGCTTCCTGGAGCTGAAAGGCTGGGCCAAACGAATAGGGGAAACGCTTAACCTGACCGAAGCGGGACGGGAAGCTATCGGCAAGCAAAGTGCTGACGAGCAACTGTTGGCGGCTCTGAGTGAACTGGGCAGGCCCGCTACCGCAGAAGAACTAAAAAACAAAGGACTGGACTTGGCCAAAGCGGCGCAATTATTAAAACCTCGCGGCGGATGGCTGGTCATTAAAAAAAGAACTCAACGAAAACTGAGTCTGACCAACGCGGGACGAAAACTAGTTGAAGAAGGCGTCAGCTATCAAAAACAAATAAACCAACTGACGCCGGAAGTGTTAATGGATGGTAAATGGCGGCAGGTACGAATAAGACCCTACGACGTAAAGCTGCCGGCGGCTAAAATCCAACCGGCTAAGGAACATCCCTTCACCAGGATACTAGGGAAAGTGCGAAGGGTGTTTCTGGAAATGGGATTCACCCAAATAGAATCACCATTGGTCGAATCAAGCTTCTGGGATTTCGATGCCCTGTTTCAACCTCAAGATCATCCGGCCAGGGATATGCAAGATACGTTCTATCTGGCCCGGCCGGGGGAAGTCGAACTGCCAGACAAAGACCTGGTTGATCAGGTAAAAGAAGTACACGAAAACGGCGGAGAAACGGGCTCGGTCGGTTGGCAGTATAACTGGAAAGCCGGCCTGGCTAAAAAAGCAGTACTGCGGACACATACCACGGCTGCTACGGCCAGAGCACTGGCTAAAAATCCAAAAGGGCCCAGAAAAGTGTTCGTCATCGGGCCGGTGTTTAGACGCGAAACTGTAGACTACAAACATTTGCCGGTATTTCATCAGGTCGATGGGATTATCGTGGATGCACAGGGAAGCCTGGCCAGCCTACTGGGAACGCTGGATGTATTCTACAGAAAAATGGGATTCGAGAAATTTCAGTTTCGCCCGGCCTTCTTCCCCTACACCGAGCCATCGGTGGAAGTGTTCGTCTGGAACGACAAACATCAGGATTGGATGGAAATGGGCGGAGCAGGGATATTCCGCTCAGAAGTAACCCAACCGCTAGGATGCCATGAACCTGTGCTGGCCTGGGGACTGGGGCTGGAACGGCTGGCCATGTTCCGCCTGGGCCTAAACGATATACGCGAGCTGTACTACACGCACCTGGATTGGCTGGAGGAAACACCACTATGCCTGTAACAGAAGAAATATCAAATATCAAAAAGAAACAAACGGAAAGAAAAGATAAGTAGCCACAGATTGCACAGATGAACACAGATTGTAAGAAAGAAACAGAAAGATTTCACCACGAAGGACACGAAGATCACGAAGGTTTAAAAGAACCCCCCGGCACGTAGGCCGGGGGCATTAGGGAGATGCCTATATGCCTGTAGCGGGCCTGCCAGTAGATACACTGCGGGGACTTCTGCCCATAAAACTCAAAGCAGATGAGCTTAGAAAACACCTGGAACGTCTGGGCTGTGACGTTGAAGGCTATACGACCATGGTCCGGCAGCAGTGCACGGTGTGCGGAGAGGTCATGGAAACCATCTCCAGCGAACAAATCCCGGCCCTATGCGATATCTGCGGGTGCGACTTCAGGTCTGAACCGGAGAAAATCAGGCCCTTGGGAGAGGTGGAAGTAATCAGAATGGAACTACTGAGCGTACGGCCGGACCTTTTCGATCCGGGTGGGCTGGCACGGGCACTGCGGGGATATCTGGGAATACAAACGGGATTGGCCAAATACGATCTGAAGCCGGGCAAGTGTAAAGTGGTGGTAGATAAATCGACCCGGCGCGAGAAAAGCAACCGAGCATACATAGCCTGCGGAATAGTACGCGGGATTAAACTGGACGAAAGCCTCATCAAAATAATCATGAAACTGCAGGAGAACCTGCACTGGGCCCTGGGGCGGGATCGCAAACACGCCTCCATCGGAGTGTATGATCTGGACAAACTTCGCGAAGGGGAATTCGCGTACGGAACAGTCGAACCGGAAGAGCTGAAGTTCGTGCCCCTGGGGATGGACGAGACAGAGCCAGCAAACAATATGACGCCAAAAGAAATCCTGGAAAAACATCCCAAGGGAATAGCCTTTGCCCATCTGCTGGCGGGATTCGACAGGTATCCGCTGCTGAGCGAAAAGGACGGGCAGGTAATGTCCATGCCCCCAATCATCAACAGCCAATCCACGCGGGTAACAAAAGCAACCAAGAACTTCTTCATCGATGTTACCGGGACGGGACAACGTATAGTCAACAAGGCCTTGAATATCGTGGTAACCAGCCTGATGGAACTGCGGCCGGAACTGACCGTCGAAACGGTGAGGATCGAATACGCTGACGGTGAAATAACTACGCCAAATCTGGAGCCACAACAAACTGCACTGGATGCGGGAGCAGCGGCTAAACTCATCGGAGTGGAACTGAACAGCAACGAAGTGGCGGAACTGCTCGAAAAAATGGGGCACGATGTAAAAAACCCCGGCGAGGGAAAACTAAACGTATCGGTGCCGGCCTATCGCAATGACATCCTGCACGAACGCGACCTGGTAGAGGACGTGGCCATCGCCTACGGCTATCACAACATAAAGCCGGTGCTGGTGCCGACGATGACGGTAGGAAATGAACTGCCCATCGAACGGGCCAAAGAAACAGCCAGGCGGACACTAACGGGGCTGGGATGCTACGAGGTGATGACCCTGCCGATGACGTCGGGGGAGAATGCTTACCAGAAAATGGGGCTGGATGAATCCGATGGGCACGTAGCAGTAGAGAATCCGATCAACGTAGCTCAGACAATGCTGAGGGACTCACTGCTAAACGGCCTACTGGAGACGCTGGCGCTTAATACGCATCACGATATGCCGCAGCAGATATTCGAGGTGGGCGATATAACGCTGTTGGATAAAGACAAAGAAACCGGGGCCGGCGAACATCGGCGAGTGGCAGTAGCAATAACAGGAATAGAAGCAGGATTCGCTGGGGTACGGAGCATAGCCGAGGCATTGGCCGGGCAGTTTGAGAATGAGCTCCAAGCAGAGCCAATAGAAAGCGGCCTATTTACGCCCGGAAGAGGGGCAAAAATGCTGCTGGTGAAAGACGGAGATGAGCCGATCGAAATCGGGAAAATCGGCGAGGTGCATCCGGAAGTATTGGAAAGATTCAGGCTGACACATCCGACGGCGGTGTTCGAGATGGATCTAAAAGCCTTGACAGAGTAGTTGCCTACTGAAAATTACTTCCTGCGTCGGCGAAGCAGAGTCAATCCACCCAGAAACAGCAGGCCAAGGGTCCCCGGTTCGGGGACGGTGGCGATCCAGGCTTCCAAATCGCCGCTGGGGTTATCACCGTAACCGACGATGGTCAGGCCGCGTCGTCCGAGATGTCGTCTGCTCGGCGCAGTGTCCAGCCAGTGAGGTCCAGGCCAAAGTCGCTGACCAGCACATCTTTCAAACTGCGCATGCCATTCGTAGAATCCCAGATGAAAGCTTCCTCTAATAATGTGGAGTTGCCACTACCCACGATAACCGAGCCGTCGGCCGAGACGGCATTGGCTTTGCTAAACGAGCCATCCGGCAGATGGCCCAAGCCGACCATCACGCCTGCCTCCCAGCGGAAAGCTTCTTGGCCCGAGGCCGCGACCCCGTGCCCCACAACGACTGAACCGTCGGCCGAAACGCCATTGGCCACGCTCGAGAAGCCGCCGCCAGGGAAGTCGCCCAAACCGACCATGCCAGAGCCGGAAGTCCAGCGAAAGGCTTCTTGGCCCGAGGCGGAGTCGCTAAATCCAACGACTACTGAGCCGTCGGCTGAGACATCATAGGCGCTGCTGGTGGAGCTGCCGCCAGGAAGATCGCCCAAGCCGACCATGCCCCCGCCACTGGTCCAGCGGAAGGCTTCAGAGCCCAATGCTGACTTGCCGGTTCCCACGACGACTGAGCCGTCGGCCGAGACGCCCTGGGCTTGGCTATCGAAAATGCCGCCGGGCAGATCGCCCAGGCCGACCATCCCACCGCCAGCCCATCGAAACGCTTCGTTGCCCAAGGTGGAACTGCTGTTGCCCACGATGATTGTGCCGGAGTCCGAGACAGCAGAGGCTGAGCTGTGGAAGAAACCGCCGCCAGGCAAGCCGCCCAGGCCGACCATTCCCCCGCCGCTGGTCCAGCGGTAGGCTTCGCCGCCCAAGGTGGAACTGCTGACCCCCACGACGACTGAGCCATCGGGGGAGACACCACCGGCAAGGCTGTAGAAGCCAGCGCCAGGCAGATCGCCCAGGCCCTGGAAGCCCACGGCCGACATGGCTGGGCCTGGAAGTGCGGTGGCGATGAACAATACGGCTGCAAATACAAAAATGGTCTTTTGGAATTTCATGATTGTCAGCTTATCCTTCTGAGGTTCCTCTCAAAGTAAGACGAGGTCTACGGGACAGGCGTGACGGCCTAAAGGCGATAAGAAGGCGTTTTCAGTAGGTATTTGAGGGACCAGAAGCCCGGACACTTCATGGTCTGTCTGCGGCTGGAAAGACGTTGTTAACAGGCAAGGACGTCAGAAGGTACTTCTCGAAGCCAGAGGAAGTGTGGAAGGTGGGGGATTCGGCTGGGCCGGTGATGAGCAGGGCCTCAGTGTTGGGGATCTTATTTATCAGGTCAAGGGCTTCGGGGACACTCAGAACAGAACAAGCAGTAGCCAAGGCGTCGGCGTCGGCGGCAGTAGGGGCAATCACCGTAACAGAAGGGGCCTGGTGGACAGGCAACCCCGTGCGAGGATCAATGATCTGAGAATAAGACTCACCCTGTATCGGCAAGGTCCGCTGATAGTTGCCTGAAGTGGCTACAGCAGCATCGGTGAGCCTGATAGTAGCCAGGATGGCTCCGGGGGAGATGTCCATAGGAACTGAAGCGGGCTGAAAAGGATTCTGGATGCCAATGTCCCAACCGTCCCGGCTGGGGGGATGGCCAAAACAAACTATGTCGCCGCCAAGATCGACTAAGGCGGCTTGGGCACCTTTGTTGCGAATGGCAGCTAAGGCTAGATCAGCGGCATAGCCTTTAACAATAGCATCGAGGGTAATGCTCATGCCGGCTCGGCTAAAAGCAATGGTGCGGGCGGAAGGATCGAGGGTGATATTTTTGGAGCTGACGGACTGCAAAGCCTTGGAAATTTCGTCCGTTGTGGGCAGCTTGTCCCTCTTGACGGCAGCTCGCCAAAGATTCATCAATGGCCCTACGGTAACATCAAAGGCACCATCAGTGAGTTGATAGTAATAAAGGGAACGCTCCAGGACGGCAAAAATCTCCGGCGAAAGCACACGGGCTGAGCCGGGCGGGGAATTAGATAGCTGCGAGATTTCACTTTCCGAGCGATAAGTGCTGGCCAGGGCCTCGATGGCACGGATATCTTCCACGGCGGTAACCGCGGTATCCGCCGCTCTGTCAGCGTACTGAACGAAAACCAGGCGGTAATAGGTGCCCATGACCTCACCGGAAAACCGATGGGTCGAGAGTTTAGCTCCACCGATGGGCAGACAAATACCAATCAGAAGGGCAAGAAAAAATATAGCAACAAGTATATAACCAATGTTATAGCGGCGCATAAGAGTAAGTTAATATTAGCAGCAGAACACATGAAAGTAAACACCAAACCCCTGGGACGCAGCCCAGGGGCATTCAAAAGAGTCTGTATTCCCCTCTTGACAGGCCAGGGCGAAAATGGTAATAAGCCAGAAGCAGTAATCTGTTGATGAGCCTCGAAAAGGCTGGAGCTTTTAGGACCAGAAAAATGCCAATTCAACAATGGTCAGATCAAATCCTGGTGGTGGAACTGGGAAATGACCCGCAGTTCACCGATGAACTCAATAGCCTGACCGAAAGGCTGGAACGTGATCCGCCGGCAGACGTGGTCCTGAATATGCAAGGGGTAAAATTCGTCAATTCATCCAACATAGCCAAACTGCTGCGAGTCCGCAAAGCGGTAATAGCAGTAGAACGGCGAGTATTCCTGACCGGAATAAGCACACAAGTGTGGGGGATTCTGCTGGTAACCGGGCTGGATAAAATCTTCAACGTGGCAGACGATACAGCCAGCGCCCTGACCTCACTACAAATGAATAGACAATAGAACTAGCGGGAGCCGAACTCGAAAGGCTTTTGGCCCCAAAGAAGCGGACGATGTTTGCCTACATTGATCAGCAGAGCAGTGGCAATCAGGCAGGACCACAGACTTGAACCTCCGTAGCTGATAAATGGTAAGGTCATGCCGGTAATCGGCAGCAAGCCGATAGTCATGGAAATGTTAATCACCGTCTGAGTGGCTAACATGGCCACTAACCCCACAGCCAAGAGGCGACCAAAGGGATCATAATTGGCCCGGGCGACCCGCAATCCAAAACCAAACAAAATCAAATAAAGAGTCAAAACCAGCAGGGCGCCTAATAAGCCAGCCTGGGCGCATATAACAGCAAAAATAAAATCAGTATGGTCGTAAATCAGAAGATTGTGCTCGATCATTTCGGCCTGGCCCCAAGGATGACCGTACAAACCACCTGAACCGACGGCAATCAAAGAACGGTCGAGCTGAAAACCCGGGCCGGCACGGATAGACCGCTCGCCCTGCTTGAGCCAACCGAAAATGCGACTCTTCTGGTACTCAGGCATCTTGAGCCAAAAAACAGGCATAGCTAATAAACCCATCAAAAACACCAAGCCAATGTGACGCTTGCGAGCACCAGCGGCAAAAAGCATCGTAAGCAAAACAGGCAAAAACAACAGGCTAGTGCCAAGATCAGGCTGGATGAGTATCAGGGACATAGGGACCAAGGCAAAACCAAAAGGCAGAAAAAATCCCCAAAATCTACGGTAACTTCGACTAAAACGCAGATACCAAGCCAAAGCTATGATAAAAGTGATCTTGGCCAACTCCGAAGGCTGTAAGCGTAACGGCCCCAAAACAAACCAGCGGTGGACGCCACCGACGGCCGGCGGCAGCAGGAGTATCAACACCAGCAGAACAAGGCTAGCCCCAAAAAGATAATAGGAATAATGGCCGAGCCGACGGTAATCAAAAACAACCAAGGGAAAAAACATCATCAAGCCAACAACCAAAAACAATAATTGACGCAGATAACGAACGTGCAGGACCAGATTCCAGAGGGGCAACTGGCTGAGCCGATCCACGGCAGACCGGTCGGTCAAATAAATGGACAATACGCCAATAGAAGTCAAAGCTAATACAGAAAGAAACACCGGCCAGGATAATCGCCTAAAGACCTTGGCCAATAGCCAGCGGAAACGGCGATAGAGGCCGGGAGTTATATTGGAAATGACTGCTCTGGACATATAGTCTGACAGCGAAAGCAAGCTTTATATAAATGCAGCGGCAATGATTCCCCGGTGGGGCTTGCCGGGCGGAACCAACAACCAAATAGAATCCCCGATAGAAAAACTCTGGGCTAAACGGGCCGGCACAACACGCTTGAGTATCACAACACGATCAGCGACCTGTAAAGTAACCACTACGAGCCGAGAAAAAGCACCCTGGGCACAGGGACCAATCTCAACAACAGTGCCGAGCTGAGCAGGACTGTTGCGGACAATCCTGAGCAGGGCAAAATAGCGAAAACAGGCCCACAATAATAACGCTAAAACAGCAATAAGAAAAATGATCTGGGCACTCAGGCGGCCAATAAGGCTCTGATCGTCAACCTCAGGGCAGAAGAAATCCTCCGGTGTGGCAGGGTCATAAGTAACGTCCAACTTATCACCAAGCTTAATTTGTCTTAGAAACAGGCTGTGAAGCCGCTGGCCGGAAACGGGCTGGGCGTCCGAGGGATCCAAAGGACGAAACTCGAAAGCTATATACTCCCGAGCGGCACCACGCTGGCCCCCCGGCCGGCAACGCAATATATTGGTAACGACAGCCTGAGCAGACCGGCCGACACTCTTGAGCCGACGAATCCGAGACCAATCTCGAAAATGGCCGCGAGCAGTATAAGCACATACGGCAACAGTAACCAGGCCAATCAACAGAAGTATAGAAACCGGCTTGGCAGCTAAGGCTCGATAACGAATACGGGCGGTAATCACTCGAGGGGGATCAGAATAACTCAAAGCGGTGTTAGAATTTTCCATGGGTACCTCCAAAGATATCAGTATCGCGGACCGGAGCTAGATTGCAGTGACAACTCGCCTGACGAGACCGTCTTGATGTAGCCATGCTGGGCACACAAACGAAGAAGCTCCGCAGCTACAGGGCCGGCAACGCTGCCACCCGTCCGGCCGTGCTCAATGACAACAGCAAAGGCTATCTGCGGATTGTCGGCTGGCGCAAAACCAGAAAACCAACAACGCCAATCCTCCAGATCCTTAGAACCATATTGGGCAGTACCGGTCTTGCCGGCAACCCTAAAATCCAAACGGTGCAACTGAGAAACCCCGTGGGCAGTGCCGCCGGGCTCATTAACGACAGCTTGCATGGCCTCAAGAATCAAGTCCATGGCCGCAGGGTCAATGGCGGGAGATACCGGCTCACGGAGCTGCTCCTGAGCCAAGTCCAGGCTCGGAGGCAGGTACACACCTCGGCGAGCTAATGTGGCCATCATGTTGGCTACCTGTAAAGGTGTGACCGTCAGGCTTCCCTGGCCAATGGCAAGCTGACGGGCTTGCCAAGCTTCCAACCTCGGCATGACTATAGACTCCTGTGAAACCAAGCCCGGCATGGTTCCAGCATTCTCACGTGGCAAAAACAAGGGTGTACGGCGGGCAAGACCGAAATCACTAAACCAGATCGGCAGAACCGACCTAATACGCTCGGCCACCTTGGAACAATAGATGTTACATGATCTCTTAATCGCGTCGAAGGGGTTAACAGAGCCATGAGGATAGAAACATTTGGGTTTTATAAACTCATTAGTCGGACAATGAAAAATCGTCTCCGGAGTAATTATGGGTAGTCCTGTGCGGTGGTGCCGCTCGGATAAGCCGGCCAGAATGACCACGGGCTTAACCGTTGAACCAGGCGGATAGCGGGCCTCTACGGCACGATTCAGCCAGGGATCGTTACCGTCGATAGAAGGCGGTTTTGAGTCGCCGCGAGCAAGCAAAGGTGTAGAAACCAGTGCTAACACCTCGCCGGTACCAATGTCCAGAACAACGGCCGCTCCAGGGGAGTCCTTGGGCATGGCCTTCTCAATGTCAGCCTGGAGGGCAATGTCGATGGTCAAATGGAGGTCGGTACCAGCCTGGGGAGCTAAATTGCCACCGGGAACAAGATTACCCAGGCGATCCTTCTGCTGAATACCCCGCCGGCCGCGAAGCACTCGCCAATCATAACCACGCTCTACACCAGACCAGCCGATGATATCGTTGTCTGGGGCGTAGGCTCGGTAAGGGTCCTCCAGCTGAGGCCTGAGAGAATTGCGCTCAAATTCCTTCAAGTCGTCGCCGCGTACCGGGCCCACAGAACCAATAGTCTGAGCAGCAACATAGCCATAAGGATAGACCCGGCGGGTAGTGGGAACCAAAGTGATCCATTCCGGGGAATCAAGAACGGCTTGAATGTGCCGGGCTGTGCCGTTATCCAACTCGAAGATCATCGGCAAAAATGATAATTCCTCACGCAGAACCAGTGAAGTAATCCGCCGAGAAATGGCCTGGGCCTGAATGGCTCCCAGCCAATCGTCCTGGAACTCATCTTGACGTTTCTGTAGGCTGAGTTTGACCTGTCGACGAATCGACTCCACCTTCTTAATAATGTCGCGACGCCGATCCTTAAGCAGTGTGGCTCTACTATCGAAGTCACTGCCGGACTGACCAGGATACCAATCCAGTGCGGACAGCTTGGGCCAGGTATCCTCGATTTCGGAACGAACCTGCTGAATGTAGGGCTGCAGTTCTTGGGGTTTGGGGGCTCGACCCAGGCGGTAGCGAGCCCGGCTGGAGGCTACACGCTCGATGTAAGTTTCATCAAGACTGATAGCGCCGTAATGGATAGCTAGATCAAAACAGGGGATATTGCCGGCCAGCAGCTTACCACGTCGGTCAAATATCTGGCCGCGTATCGAAGGCAACAACACCGGCGGACGTAACATAACGTCCTCGGCCTGCTCGAGATAATCCTGGTGAGCAAAGATCTGCAACTGCACCAGGCGCACAGAAATGACGCCAAAGGCGGCCAACAAAACAAGAAAAAAGATAACAACGCGGCGTGTAAACATTTCTTGAAGAAAAACATAAGGTGAAAACGGCGATCATAAAAAATTGGCTCAGAAACGCTGTCCGGCTAAGGGCAAGATAAACCAGCGCTTCCCGGGAACCATAAGGTAATATACGGGAGTAAACACTGCGGTGTAAAGGGCGATACGAACAGCTAAACCAGAGAAAGACATGAAGTCTGCAAAACTGTGCGGACCCAGTATCCAAGGAATGGCAAAGGCAAAAAGCTGAGTAAGCAGGCTCCAACAAAAGGCCAGAATAATCCGGGAAATGGGGTGATCGGGATACAACAACCGGCGAGCCCACAAAATCAGTAGCCCCAACAAACCGAACGAAAAGGCAAAAGTACCAAATGGAGGGCCAAAACTAAGCAGATCAGCAACCAAACCAACGATCAGAGCAGCCAGCGGGGCATGATGACGCGGGGCATAAAGGGAAAAAAATAGAGCCAACAGAGCCAAAAAATCCGGTCTGACAAGCCCATCAGCTAAAGGCAGATACCGAGTGGCAGTGATCTGCAAGACAGCAGTAACAAACAAAATTACGAAAAAAATGGGCCAACGCATAAGAAATCCCGACACAAAAGCTATCACAATCGAAAAAGGTCCGCTACCGGCCTTCGGGCCAGAGCGGACAGAGCACCATCACAGAAGATAAGCGAGACCTGCCAGCCAAAGGCTCAATAGTCAAATCCCAAAAGGCCATGCTCCTGGGACTGTCAGAAACCCTGATGACCCGGCCAATGGCTAAGCCGGCAGGTAAAGTCTCCATGGCTGCTGAAACAACGGACAAGTCTATCAAGTCAGTTGAAGAGCCCTGGGCATCATTGGTATTCTTCTTGGGGACGTCCCGAGCTAACAGCAATCCGCCGGGGAGGGGCTCCACCTGGAACTGGTCCTGGTCCTGGGTCCACGGTTGGGGGGAATCGCCAGGGGACCGGCGGTAAAGTTGAGCCAAAATCTTGGGCCCAACGTAATCGTCAGGATCACCTATCAAGCGTACATCAGCAGTATAAGTGTGGACATCGGCAATACGACCAACCAAAACGGCTCGGGCCAAGGTTTCCCAGCCAGTGGCGGCAGAACTACCCTCCGGAAAACCCACCACCCAAAAACCCTTCTGTAAACCGGCAGCATGGCCCTGGTCAATCGACAGGACGGATCGCCCGGGAGTAGAACTGTAGCTGTAAACATTAGCAGGCAACAGTGAATACTTCTGCAGTAACAGATTCTTGGACAGGTGCTGGGCCTGGGCATACTCGTTCACCTTCTGCTGCCACTGCACGTACAAAAACCTGTTCTCACGCTGAAGCTGGTCAATATAATCATACAACTTGGCGAGCTGCCCGGAGTCTAACATGGGCGGCGAGGGCGGCTGAGGAGCAAAATAACGCAACAAGTGATTGACACCCAGGGCCGGCGGGGCAATAAACGAATGCAAGGCCGACCGAAAGCCGCTCGTGCAGCCGGGGGGTAAGAAAAGCCCCATAAAAGAAAGGAGCATCAGAATTGTAAAAACTGCAGAAGCAGAAGGTTGCCGCCAGCGCATGGAAACATAATAGGGGCAAGAGCCAGCCAAAACAAGAGACAAACTATAAGAGAAATGATTAGCGAGAGTCGCTCAATGTCGGCTAATAGGTGTCCTGGTCGGACTCCATGGTATCCTTCCACAATTCCAGATGCTCCAAGTACACGGCCGTACCTCGAGCTACACAGAACAACGGCTCAGAAGTGATCCGTACGTCCAAGCCCGTAGATTGAGCGACAATACGATCTATACCCTTGAGCAAGGCCCCACCACCAGCTAAAACCACACCATTGTCCACCAGATCAGCGGAAAGCTCCGGCTCAATCCGCTCCAGAGTGCGCATAATCAAATCCACAATCTGACCCAAAGGCTCACGCAAACACTCCCTGATCTCCTCGGAAGTGACCGCAGTCTTACGCGGCAGACCGGAAACCATGTCGCGGCCACGAACCTCCATGGACAACTCCTCGTCCAAAGGGGCAGCCGAACCAATCTGAATCTTTATCCGCTCGGCCGTCTGCTCGCCAATCATAAGGTTGTAATTACGCTTCATGTGATTGGCAATGGCCTCGTCCATGTCGTCGCCGGCTATGCGCAAAGACTGGCAAACGGCAATATCTCCCAAAGAAAGAACAGCGACCTCAGTAGTGCCGCCGCCAATATCCACAATCATCGAGGCAGTGGGCTCACGAATGGGCAAATCGGCACCAATAGCAGCAGCTAAAGGCTCCTCAACCAAATAGACCCGACGAGCGCCGGCCCGCTCGGCAGAATTGAGCACCGCCCTCTTCTCCACAGCGGTAACACCCGAAGGAATGGCAATGACCACCCTGACCCGCGGCTTGACAAAACCAGCCCGACCATGAGCCTTACGAATAAAATAAGAAAGCATGGCCTCGGTGATATCAAAATCAGCAATGACGCCGTCCTTCAAAGGCCTAACGGCTGTTATCGAACCCGGAGTCTTGCCCAACATCTCCTTGGCTACCAAACCCACGGCTTGGCCATTCTGCACCACCTGATTGGTGCCCTTACGCACGGCTACCACAGAGGGTTCATTCAGAACGACACCCTGATTGCGGACGCAAACCAAGGTGTTGCAAGTACCCAAGTCAATACCCATGTCCACGGAAAAAAAGCCGAGAAGTGAATCAAAAATCACCTGTAGACTCCTATCGAAGACAATTACCCAGACGCGGCAGTAAATCGGCCGCAGCTTAGACCAAAAGCAAAGAGCATACTACCTCAAAGCCGCGAGATATGGAAGTGTCAAACCAACCGATCCCAAGGCAAGTATAGCCGGGCGTAAAGGTCCGATAAATATCCCGGCCCCAGAACCAACCGGTCAAAAACCAATGATTCGTGCAGCAACCTCCGGAAGTTGCTCGGGAGAATAAATGGCTCGGAAAAAGACATCAGCACCGAAAAGGGTGCAGCCCAGATAGACGAGATATATCGTACAAACAAGCAAGGCCAACACGGCTACCAAGAGCAGAAAACTCATTACATCCGGGGCCGGCTTGGCTGAGGTCGCAGGCACAAGATCGGGCATAGCAAATGACCTCGCAAAAGCCGATGACTACGGCTGAGAATCCAAAGGAGAAAAAACGACCGTGTCACCAGCACTTATTTCGACTGTTTCATCCTGGACAGAAACAGTAGCAGCCTCGGGCTGCACGGTCCGAACAGAGGCGTCAGACAAAAACACACCGCGACGAAGAACCATGAGCTGTTGACCTGCACTCAAACCCTGGCCGGCGCCAATGTCAATCCGAATGTCCCGCGCTGAAACGGCAGTGACCTTGCCGAAAACAGGCCTGGGACTATCCAATCCGCCATAGTAACGCAAGTAAAGCGTTGTCAAATAGGCCAGACTGATGAGCAATATAATCAAACCGGCCAATAACAACAACGTGTAATTGTCGGCTGGAACAACAGGCAACCGCCGGCGAACAGCCTGAGCCTGCTGGCCGGTAGAAGCGATCTGCTGATCAAAATCGTCCATCAGCGAATCTCGGAAAACGAGAAAAATAAGAAACCGAACCTAGAAGCCATCCCAAAACCCCAATTTCTACTACGAACGGCCCTTTTGCTGTCTGGCTGCTTCGCTCAAACTCAAGATATTCTCCAAATATGTATCGTTCTCGCTCATTGCCAGCCAACAAAATTGCTCGTTCTCGTGACGAAAGCGGGTTTTGGGATGACTTCTACTTCAACTCAGTGGCTACCTCGTCGCCAACCTTAACGGGCTGACTGGAAAGGAGGATCGTACCCAAGGACTGATCCCGCGAAACACGAGTAATCGCCAAATCTCCTACGTACTCGCTGTCATGATAGATTATGAACCTGGTGCCCTCGGCAACTCCTGCAATCTGGCCGACATTGATCTGAGCAATCTTCTCGGCCATATCCACGTCCGTAACCCTGCCCCTAATGGGCTGAGCTGTAACAACAGGGGTCGATCTAATGGACGCGACAGTAGGCAACGACCGGCTGGAAGCCAAACCCTGGACCTTGCGAATCTCAGACTGCAAAGAATAAATGCGCTCCTTCTGACTGCGGACCTCAGCCCGCAGACTGGTAACGTTCGCTGTGGACTCGGAGAGCTGAGTCTCAAGCTGAGCATTCTCAGCCGCAAGCTTACTGGCTGTGTTCCTGGCAGCATCCAAGCGGGAAATGGCGTGCTTCTGAGCCTCCTGAGCCAAGGCCAGAGAAGCATTGAGCTTGGACAGCTCCTGCTGCAAAGATCCCTTCTCAGCAGTAAGCACGCCCAACTGGAGCTGTAGGGCAGTAATAGTGGCCTGGGCCTTGGACAGGTCAGTCTCGGTGCGATCCAAGTCGGCCTGTAGGCCCTTATTGGCCTTAGAGAGCCGTTCCTGGAGCTGGGTATGAGCAACCCTGGCGCTGGCCAAACTCTCCTGGGTCCTTTCCCACTTGGCGCGGCTCGCCTGGGCCAGCTCCTTCCAGCTCTGCTGCTGGCTAAGAAAAGCCAACAAAACGGCACTGTGAGCAATGGCCAACACAACCAAAAGCACTACCAGAATCTTGCTAAGAGTGCTCACGGCAACCTCCCTGGCTAAAAAGATGGTCTCAATCGAAGCGCCATCGGCTGACTAAAGCCCCTATACGGAGATAGACCCCTGCCGTGGCAGCAGTTAAGGTCATCATAAGCCCACACACGGACCTGTCAAGGGCAAAAAAAAAAGACAAAAAACAAACAGGTGCCAGGTTTGAAACCTGTGGCACGATGTCCAATGTAAATAAAAAGGGTACCAAGGCGTTTGAAAACCCAGAAATCACAAGCCGGTCTGCCCGAAACCGAAGACTTTTCGGTTGGCTATTAACAGTCAAAAGGCTCTGTGAGCATTTCAGAACACATCCTTGACCCCCACCATCATACTCACTGCTCGTTGCCAGGAACCCTTCTCCCTGCCCGGAGATTGTCCGCAGAAACGGTAATCCTGTTTGCGGATGAATTCGGCGAGATCCTCTACAAGGGCTGAAAACTTACTAACCTGAACGCCGATCAGGTAAGTCCGCGAGGCCGCGTCCCGTATCTGGCCCAGAACCAGCAGCAGGTGCGGAACACAAAGACCGGGGCTGTCATCGAAGGCCTTCCGCAAGTGCGGCTCGCCGAGCCACTCCAGGAGACATTCTACGTACCGCTTCCGGCACCGAGCCTGAGTCACGCAGGCTGGACACAAGGCTTCATGATTCCAGGACTCCGGCAAATTGTGGCTGCGAAGCTTGCCCGGTAGGCTGTCCAGACCTTTCAGAAAATCAAGGAATAGTTGCACCTGATCCCGGTAAAGTATCGCACTGCCCAGCCCGTCTGCAAACTCCAGCAGCATGTGCGCGTGGCGACGGCAATATCCACGCGACCGAGAAAGATCGCGGCGAACTCCAACATCGTTGACCTTTTCGTACAGAAGGTTATCCAAATACCGCCGAATGTTGCTAAACTCCAGATCACACAAAATGCAAACCTTGGACTTCCGGAGAGCTTCCAGAATGTCGAAGTAAACCATGCCTTTTTGAGGAGTTCTTCCCATCCATTTTCCCCAACGTCGTGTCCCATTATCGGAGGCGGGATCGGAGATTGTCCAGGACGTTCATGAAATTGATGTAGGAATCGTAGGGAGATTCATAGGGGTTGAAATACTTGTGCACGTCGCCGTCGGCAAAGTACTTGGTACACATATAGTAAAAATGATCCGAAGTCTGAAGCCGACGCCAATCCTGGAGGATCTGAGGGTCCTGGCTGGACTTGACGGACTCGGCCAACTTGTAGAGCTCGAAAAGGGCATTGGACTGCATGGCATTGCCCATCCAGGCAGATAAGTCCCGCTCAGTGTCGGCCCAGGAAATCATATAGGGCACGTCCAACTCGTCACTGACGGGGTAAGCCTGGATAACCTCCGAAGGAGTCTTAAAGTCATCGTCCGGATGAGAAAGAATACGCTCAGGCAAGTGCTCCAAAAAAGGAAAAATGCCCGTATCAGACCATTGGTGTTCGCCAAAAGTCTCATAGTCCATGAAGAGATTAACGCTGTAGCCCTGGCCATTGACCTGATGGACCCAATCGGCGAATTTTTCGACAGTGAGAGGCCATTCGCTCCAACTACGCTCGGAAAAGCGGAAAGCAATATCGTCTGATAAACGGTAATTCTTCAAAAGTAAGGTGGTGTCGGGCCGAGAAGGCGGATGATAAAGAAAATTGGGCGAACGGTAACCCAAAACATTATCCGCACCCTCGGCGACAATCCCGCGAAAGCCCAGGTCGGATACAAAAGTAGCCAGATCATTATTATAAATGAGCTCGGTGTTACGGAAGACCTGGGGACGCTGGCCAAACTCGCGCTCCATCAGGTCTGAATGCAACTTAACCTGCTCGGCAAATTCTTCTCTGCACTGCAGAAAAGCCAGGGAATGGTAATAAGTCTCACCCAGGAACTCCACCGATCCGGTGTCGGCCAAGGCATAAAAAGTACTCATTACCTCCGGTGCATACTCGCGAAGCTGCTCGATAAGTACACCCGTACAGGAATAAGCAACCTTAAAACGGCCTTCGTGCCTGCGAATCAGGTCCAAAATGAGCTTGTTGGCGGGCAAATAGCACTTCTCGGCCACCTTGCGGAGAATCTGACGATTGTGGTAGGCGTCAAAATAATCGGGGTCCGAGTCGAAAATGGTATAACGTCGTAAACGATAGGGCTGATGGACTTGGAAATAGAAGCAAACAGAGGCCATGGTTACCCTGCAAATCTACAACACCAATCCTTTGGGGTCCGGGGCAGGACCATCAGGACTAAATCAGGCCTTGGCCGAGGAGCCAAGCACAGACTGATAGACTTTTATACACTGCTGAGCTGAATCTATCCAGGAAAGTTTGCGGACTTCGAAATTCCCGTGCTGGCGAAGGGTGCTCTGCAAGGGAGGATGCCTGAGCACGGCCACAATCTTGTTGGCCATCTCGTTTATGTCCCAGAAATCGACACTCAGGACGTGAGTGAGAATCTCACTGACGCCGGATTGCTTGGAGATAATCACGGGCACGTCATTGCTCATGGCCTCCAAAGGAGCAATACCAAAAGGCTCTGAGACCGAAGGCATGACGTAAAGGTCGGCCATACGGAAAACCTTCTCCACGTCCGTACCTCGCAAAAAGCCGGGAAAAAGCACCTTATGGCCAATGCCCATAGCAGCAGCCATCTCAATAGTGCAACGGGTCAGGTCGCCGGAGCCGGCCATGATAAACTTCACATTGTCCATGACGCTGAGAACCTTCTTGGCTGCGGCCAGAAAATACTCCGGCCCCTTCTGCATGGTGATCCGGCCAAGGAACAGCACAATCTTCTCGCCCTTGGAAATGGTGGCCCGGCACTCATCCAAACGGTGATCGCCATTGAGTATGGCATTGTAAACCACCGATATCTTCTCGTCAGGAATAGAATAACGGTGGGTGCATATCCGCTTGGTCAGAAAGGAGACGGCAATGACCCGGTCCGCAGCAGCCATGCCCCGACGTTCTATGTTATAAACCTGCTGATTAACGTGCTGGCCGGAACGGTCAAACTCCGTAGAGTGAATGTGCACCACCAGCGGCTTGCCCGTACGCTTGGCCAAACTCAATCCCGCTGGGTAAGTCATCCAATCGTGAGCATGAATGATATCGAAAGAATGGTGCCGAGCTACCTCGGCAACCAAATCGGCGTAACGGGCAACCTCGCCAAAAAGGTTGCCTGAATAGTGAAACGCAGGAGTCGGCAAAGCAGCAGCAG
>JAACET010000137.1 GCA_011682385.1 Actinomycetota bacterium
GACGGTTCCGACAGTTGCCGGACAGCTAGGCGGAATATCGACTCCGCCACCGGTGGGGTGGCATTGTCTGACTAGCGTAAGGTGCTCCGCCCAGAGGATGATCAAGCGATTAGGCTTGGCTTACGTTGCTACGCAGTTAGGACCCCCGGGGCGTGCATAAGAGACTATCTGTAAGCAAGTTCGGCTCTCTGGTGAGCCGTCTTAACTAAATAGCCGACCTATTCGAAGCTTTATGACTAATTTTACGGTTCTTGAAAAGGTTATCGGACCAGCGGTGACTGTTTAGGACGATTGATGTTGTAGTCCGCGCGTGGATCTGCCCGCCATCTTTGGTCCAGATGGCGGGGGTATTCAGTATTGCATTATGCCTGGCCTAGCTTTGTGCTGGTGATGGGTGCTTCTGCCGTTAACTGTTGGTGAGTCCAGTCTAACTGTTTGATTCCGAGCAAGTTATGTTCGCGATTTGTGAGTCTTTACCTCGTGTTGTGGAATTGTGCAGGTAATAGCTCTATTTTCAATGGGTTACCGCGGCACTACCAACAGTGGATGGAACAAGCACCAGGTTTTTGCGTGCCTCAATCATTCCTCTGTAAGAAAGCACTTGGCTATACTTCTCAGCAGTCCCTGTTCTATATCCATCGTCTGACTCGTTTCTTGTACTCCAGATAAGTCTGGTCAAACGCCTCTTCCAAGGCCCTCTCTTCGACATCGATGATGTACTTGCTTACTATCCACACGAACAAAGGAATAACCATCATGGGTACAATCGTCCCAAATAGAAAGCTCAGGCCTACAAGTGCAATTACCAAGCCTAGATACATCGGATTGCGGCTGAAACGGTAAGGGCCCTGTGTAACCAAATGGGTTGGCTGCTCAAAAGCCCCGGGGGTCGTTCTTGCTTTCTTGAATAGATTCGAAGCCCACGCAATAGCGGTCGATGAACCATTCGACGAAGCCGACCGCTTCGACAGCCATGTGGGTAGGTCTGGGCAGAGCTTCGAGCCAGTCTTGGATCTTATCAATACACTTGGTGCTGGTGGTCAGCTTTGCGATGACGTTGCCTTTGGCGTCGACAGCCGCGAGAGTGACGGTGCACTTGTGCAGGTCGACACCGGTGAAGGAAGCGAAGCTGACAGTTTTCTTTTCGCTAATACCGGTTTTGTTCGTTCTGTCGTTCATGGTAATAACCTCCGTGTTAGGGGCCGAAATAAATCGAAACGCACTTGGAAGTATAATCACTTCCATAGGCCCCTACACGGTTTTACCATGATTGAGCTCTTGGTCGTAGTCGGTATACTGGCCCTATTGACCTCCATTTTGGTGCCCTCGCTCTCGGCGGCCATGGAACGGGCCAAGGTCGTTAGAGTCCACGCCGATTTGTATGGTATCTCCACGGCCCTTATCGCCTACGGGATGGACCACGATGACTGCTATCCACCGGTGCGGACCAGTTGCAACGAGGATATGCGCGGTCATGAGTACCAGCTTCCGGTGGAACTGTCGCAGGAGGGGTACCTGTCGAAAGGGCCGGACCTTAACCGTATGGTTGGGATGGAGGACGTGTTCAATCCCGACCACACATATAAATACAATGCCCCTGGCGACTTGGTGAACAACAACACCCTGATCAGGAACGGCAATTATGTCTGGATTCCCGATAGCTTTCCAGATAGAGAAAACTTTGACGGTGATCTGTGGACCACCGATGACGGCAAGCTTTATAATAAACCTAAGACGTCCCCTCTGGCCTGGGTCATCTGGAGTAAGGGGCCAAAGCCTGAGAGTGAGAAAACCAAAAGCCCACGTTCGCCGGTATCTAAGCGCACCTGGTACTATCGAACAGGTGATAGCGGTGTTATCTGCCGAATCCTGACCAGCGGCGAACAGATCATCACCAGCCCATGAGTGCCGCAACCAAGGAAAGGATACGCCTTTGGGAATTCATCGAGCGACTTCACTGCTCTGTTTGTTCACATTGATTGCCCCGACCGGGTGCAGGAGCAAGCAAGGTACCCCGCCAGTAGCTGTCACAGTTGCCAACACGTATCTGGAATGCGTGGCCAAGGATCTGCTGGGAGAGGACTACCAGCCGATCGTCTTGGCTGGACCCGGTATGTGCCCAGGGCATTATGACATCCGTCCCAGCCAGATATCCAGGCTTCGTGGCTGTCGCGTACTGCTTAGATTTGATTTCCAAAGTTCACTCGACAGCAAGTTGGCCAATCTGACCGAAGGTGGTCTGAAGATTACATCTGTCGAGATTTCCGGTGGGCTTTGCGAGCCGACCAGTTACCGGATCGCGTGCAAGCAAGCCGCCGAGGCCTTTGTTACTGCTGGACTGATTGGCCAAGCTGAGGCAGACAGACGTTTGGAAATGATCTCGGCGAGGTTGGCTACTCTGAGCATGAAGGCTAAGAAGCAAATCAGACAGTCCGGCTTAGCGGGCGCAGCGGTCCTTAGCAGCCCACATCAGGCTGCTTTCTGTAAGTGGCTGGGACTGGACGTGGTTGCAACGTTCTCCAGTTCGGATCGGGCAGGGGTGGGCGAAATCGAAAATGCGATCCGGGCCGGCCAGATCTCAGCCGTCAGATTTGTCATTGCCAATCTGCCTGAGGGTAAAAAGGCCGCCGATGCCTTGGCGAACCGACTTGATGCAACGGTGGTTGTATTCGGCAATTTCCCGGACCCTGACATAGGCCTTCCCAACTTTGATAATCTAGTCACCGCCAATGTCGAGGCATTGCTTTCTGCCGCAAGAAAATGAATCAGTCGGTAATATCCATCCGCAACCTCTGTATCCAGGTTGGGGCCAAAACCATCCTCACGGCAGAGTCCTTAAACATCGCCGTGGGTGAAATCTTCGTCGTCCTTGGACCTAACGGTGCAGGGAAAACGACTCTACTGAAAACCTGCCTGGGCTTCCAGCGGCCGAAGGCGGGCGAGGTACAAGTTCTTGGGGCCGCGGTATATCGGCTGGGCTCAGTAAGGATGAGCCGGCTGCGGCGGCGGATCGGTTACGTGCCACAGGTGCTAGCCGGCCGAAGTGAGATGCCTCTGACTGTCCGGGAGGTAGTGGCTATCGGGCGGACAGGCATTGCAGGACTGCTCCGTCCCCTGCGCCGTAGGGACTGGCAGATGGTTGATCGATGGATTAAACACTTGGGTCTTGAACCGTTAGCTGACCAGCGATATGGAGATATCTCCGGCGGCGAACAGCGAAAGACATTGATTGCCCGGGCCATGGCTCAACAGCCGGAACTGTTGCTACTTGATGAGCCGACTGCTAATCTCGACCTGGCTTGGAGGGAACAAATCGTTGCGACCCTTCAGCACCTTTACGAGCAAACCCGTGTTACGGTAGTTCTGGTTTGTCACGAGCTGGAAGTAATCCCCAAGGCCTGCCGTCGGCTTTTGCTACTTATTGATGGTCGGGTCTCCGCCAGCGGTCGGCCTGAAGATGTGCTCACACCCCAGCGAGTGGTATCCTTGTACGGCCCCAGCTTGAGTGTGTTGCGCAGAGACGGACGATATGCAGTTATCCCTGCCGGAAGGGGAATCTGATGATCTTCGGGATTGACCTGATATTCTGGGCTCCGGTAATGGTAGGCGGGCTGATTGCCGGGGCCTCCACCGGCCTGCTGGGCACCTATGTAGTCGGAATGCGGATACCTTTTCTTGGTGTATGCGTTTCCCATGCCGCCCTTGCCGGCGCGGTCTTTGGTTCATTAGCCGGTTTGACTGGTATGGCCCTGCTTGCGCCAGCCGTGATAGGTGCGGTCGTCACCGCACTATTGCTAGGATTGTTCGAACCACACAAAGTTGGTCTGGATACCAATGTAGTCCTCGGCTTTTTGTTCTCGCTGACGATGGGCCTGGCGTTTCTGGGCATCGGTCTGTTTGCTGTTTACGGCCGAAGTGATAATGAAGTCCGCAGTCTTTTGTGGGGGAGCCTAAATTTTTGCCGATGGCCCGATGTGGTTTTAATGGGAACCGTAGCGGCTCTGACGCTTGGCTTCATCATTGTGTTCTATAAAGAAATGCGGGCGATAATGTTTAGTCGGTCCGAGGCCACAGCGGCCGGCATCCACGTTACCGGAGTATGGACAGCCTTTTTGATTCTCACCGCTGTGGTCCTGACTGTGAACTTCCAGACCGTTGGCGGGCTGATGATTTACAGCCTGATGACCAATCCGGCCGCTGCAGCCTTCCAATTGGTCAAAGGCCATGGCCGGGTAATTGTTCTATCGATGACCTTCGGTGCCGCCAGCGGGCTCGGTGGTTTTCTGATTGCCGCTGTAACTGACCTGCCTACCGGCGCTATGATTGTGATCTTCTCTTCAGCACTCGTGGCAGCCGCTGGTCTGATCACCATTCTTCGACGCCGACTTGGCCGGGATTGAAACCCGTAGAACCCAAAGCACGGGTCGGCTGATCCTGAGCAGTCCCCGGTACGATCGAATTTGTTGATTCTAAGGACTCTCCTAAACTACTATACATTACTACACGCACCATCTCTGTTCAAAGCTTGGACTTCCACTCGCCTCGTATGCTTGAGCCTGACTGTAAGGTCTTGATAAACCTTGAGACCGAGGAAGAGGAATTGCGAATACCTGCCATGGTGGTACACTCAACCGAGTCGGTTGGAATGCCTATTGTCGGAGTCACTTTTGCCCTTGACTAGTGGGAACTCGCTACCCAGTCGCGTAATCTAGAGCCTAGCTTACTTGCGGACCTGCATATTTGGCCCGCAGATAAAGATATACCCAGCTCGTTTCTTTACTATTCCAACAGTGAGTTCAGAGCCTTGACAACGCCCACTATGATAGTTTCGGGTTTGGGCGG
>JAACET010000138.1 GCA_011682385.1 Actinomycetota bacterium
ACCATATTGGGGATGGCTCGAACGATGGCGATGTCTTCCAAGCCCTGGTGAGTAGCCCCATCTTCACCGACACTGATTCCACCATGACCGGCGACGATTTTTACGTTCAATTTGCCATAGGCCACCGCTACACGCAGTTGATCGCAGGATCTGGTGGACAGAAAACAGGCAAAAGAATTAACGAACGGAATCTTCCCATAAGCAGCCAGTCCAGCCGCTATGCCCATCATATTCTGCTCAGCTATGCCGATATTGAAGAAACGATCAGGGAAGGCATCGCGGAAATGCTGCAGGCCGCAGCTTTGGGCCATATCGGCATCAAGTACTACTATTTTCTCGTTCTGCCCGGCCAACTCCACCAGGAGTCGACCATAGGCCTCACGCATGGCTATTGCTTGCATTAGAGATTCTCCAGGCTTTTTTCCAGCTCAGCTATAGCTGCCGAAGCCTGCTGCTCACTGGCGGGGATATGGTGCCAGGGAATATTGTTTTCCATGAAGCTAACACCTTTGCCTTTAATAGTGTGAGCTACTATCATGGTCGGCTTTGACTTAGTGGTTTTCGCTTGGGAGAAGGCCTCTATAATTTCCTTTATATTGTGGCCGTCTATCTCGATTACGTGCCATCCAAAGCTACGCCATTTATCTGCCACCGGGGCAATATCCATGAGCTGTGCCGTCCTGCCCTGGGCTTGAAGCCCGTTGTAATCAAGAACAGCGGTTAGATTATCTAGTTTATAATGGGCCCCAGCCATGGCGGCTTCCCATATTTGGCCTTCCTGTGATTCTCCGCAGCCGATCATGACATAGACCCTCAGGTCTTTATGGTCCAGCTTGGCCCCGATGGCCATGCCCACACCGGCTGACAGGCCCTGGCCCAGGGAACCGGTGCTCATCTCGACTCCCGGAACCAGTCTCATGTCCGGATGTCCCTGAAGAATACTTCCCAATCTACGGTGTTCCAGTAATGTTTCTTTGGGGAAATAACCAGCTTCAGCCAGGACGACGTACAACAAAGGACAAGTATGGCCCTTTGAAAGAACGAACCGGTCCCTGTCTGCCCAGTCGGGCCGATTCGGGTCATGGTCCATGACCTGAAAATAAAGCACCGTGATTATATCTGCCGCCGAGAGGGAACCGCCATAGTGACCGGTCCTGGCGTTGGCCAACATTTTGACTACCGCCAACCTTATTTCTTGGGCCTTTTTGTGCAGGTTCTTAACTACAATTTCCTCTTGCATTTATGTATTAGCCTCGCCAAGAGCCTTCAGGGACTCTGGACTTCACTTTGACGCTTTGTACCGTTCATAGTTAGACAATAGTTTATCGAGTTGTTCTTTTGATATCGCTGCTGCTTTTACAGGATCGCAATCTAAAATCTGCTCATAGTAGCCAAAGGACTCGAATTCCAGCGATAGATATCCCTCATAGCCCGTATCGTCGAGGGCGGCGAAAAACTCGTTCCAGTTGATTTTGCCCTCTCCCAAGAGAGGAAAAACAAATCCGTCGCCGATGAAGGCACCTGGCTTACCAGCCACGTCCTTGATATGGGTATGTATGTTTTTTTTACCCAACTGCTTCACGACCCAGGGGATGTCATTATCATAGAGAGCCAAATGTGAAGGATCCATATTCACTCCCAGGTACTCGCTGTCATAGTGATCCAAAAGCTCCTTTAAGCTATAGTAGTCTCGGCAAACCATGCTGAAAACCGCCTCCATAGCGATACGGACATTATGTTTCTCAGCCAATGGTACAAACTCGTCAAAGGCCGCGAAGACCATCTCCCATGCTTGCCCCTCCTGTATTTCCTTGTGTAGGCTTGGTGCACCTTCGTTGAAGAAGGAGGCAGGGCCGGTGATGAGATTCACTATCTCGATGCCGCATTGAGCTGCTTTGATCATAATGTTTTTAGTTAGCTCTATCTTTTTCTTCCTGAATTCAGCATCGAAGTGTACCAGGTCCTGCTGAATGCACAGTTCTGATACCTCCAATCCATATTTGTGGGTCGAGTCCACTACGGACTTCAGTTGCTTATCCGACATCCTGGCTATGTCGAAGTGTGCCAAGGTCCATTCCACGCCCTTGAATCCCAGATCAGCCAGGGTGCCGGCTACTTTCTCGGCCTCCCATTGCCCGAAATCGAGAGTCACCATAAAACTTATTTTGCTTTTGTCCATCCTGTTTTTCCTTTTCACCAGGCGGTGTGTCCGCCATCAACGACCAGATTGTGTCCGGTCACATAGCTTGAAGCCTCGGATGCCAGGAACAACACCGCTCCTTTGAGCTCCTCAGGTTCACCTATCCTTCCCATGGGCACCAGGTCGATTAGCTGCTGAAGACGTTTCGGGTCCTTGGCTACGTCCTGCAATGCCGGGGTCATCATATAACCCGGACTGATACAGTTGACCTTGATATTGTAGGGGGCCCACTCGGTGGCCAGCACCTTGGTGAGGTGGATCACAGCCGCTTTAGCTGAACAAAACGCCGACATGCCGGCTTGACCTTTGTTGACAAGCATTCCGGAAATAGAGGCTATATTTATTATCTTCCCGGACCTTTGCTCTACCATTTTCTGTCCCACCAGCCGGGCGCACAGGAACAGTCCTCTCAAGTCAACGTTGATAACCTTATCCCAGCTTTCCTGTTTCATCTGGTGTGAGGGCAGGCGTCCTACAGGAGGGATGCCAGCATTGTTGATGAGAATATCAATCGTACCGAATTCTCTCAGGACTGTTTCCACCATCTGCTCAACTTGACCGGATTCAGATATATCGACATGGATAGGCAAGGCCCGCACTCCCAGGCGTTCAATTTGCCGGGCCACATCCTGAGTTCCGTCCATATTTATATCTGCAATAGCTACATCAGCCCCTGCTTCGGCCAGCCCCAAGGCCATAGCTCGGCCCAGGCCGGAGGCTGCGCCAGTGACGATGGCCTTTTTGCCGTCGACACAAAATAAAGGTTCTATAGCCATTCATTTACTCCCTTTTCTACTGGGATCCACTATTCCTAACCCATTCGTGGATGGCCAGCAACGAATCCCTCAAGCCATATCTTGGCTCATAGCCCAGAAGTTTCTTCATTTTGGACATATCAAATTCTATCCGACCGCCCTGAGCCATACTCCAGGGGTAGCCAAAGGCAACTTCTGCACCCGGAATGATTCTTTTGACTTCTGAGGCGAATTCACTTCCCCGGATAGGCTTGGGGCCGCAGCAGTTGAATATTTCGCCCCGGGCACGAGGGTTTTCGCCGGCCACGATATGCATTTCAGCCACATCTCTAACGTCCACGAAATGGCCAATTTCCTCCGGGCTGAGCATCGGCAATTGAATCCGTTTGCCTTGGTTCATTTGCTCGGCGAAATCCCGCCACATCTTTCCCCCGCCTCGGCCGAACGGACCCATTACAGCAGTCAGCCTCAAAATCGTAATCGGCACCTGGAACTGATGGCAATATGTCAGGGCCAGCAGTTCTTGCATTCGCTTAGTGCTGGCGTAGATATTCCGGGGCCTGCAGGGATGGTTCTCGTCAACAGGCATATAATCCGGCGGATTGAACTTTGTTTCCGGATACCATTCGTAGGCTGAAATGCTGCTGGCCAGGACGAATCTTCGGATGGTAGTCTGCCGGGCACACTCCAGCAAGTACATTAGACCCTGGACGTTTACACGCATCATTTCTTCCGGATCGCCGGTGTCGCCCGGCAAAGAAGCCAAATGATAGATGACGTCGAACCGGCAATCTTTCAGGGCTGTTTGAAGGCCCTTTCTATCGGTAATATCAGCTTGAAGCCAGCGGGTCTTCTCCGTCGGGCGGCTCCGCGACAAGACCGTAACCTGGTCTTGTCGCTGGAGCAGTTGCCGGACTAATTCCCGGCCGACATAGCCGGTGCCTCCCGTTACCAATGCTTGATCCATTTCGATCCCCGATCTTTGGTCCATTCTTAGTTGTTTTAACCGGTTAGTCTAATCATCTCTCGGCAGCACATTATAATGCGGAGGAATTACTTCTTCTTTAAGGGGCAGTTCCACCCAGGCCTTCGTTTCCATCGATTTAAAGACGCCGCACATGACCTCTATTGCTCTGGCACCATCTTCGCCGCAGACCAAGGGCTCTTTATCGTTGACAATGCAATCGTAAAAATGTGCCCACATCCGCTCGTAATTATTGGGATGACGAGGCGGACATATCGGAACCCACCGATTGCGGACCTGCGGGCCTATATGGTCCTCCACCCAGAACAGTTCCGGCCAACGGAAATTCTTGAGGATTTCAGGATAGTTATCAATAGTGAATTTTTTGCTGGTGAACACGGCCATAGGCCAGGACTGGAATGGGTTGGTTGCGTCAGTGGATGTATAGATAGTGCCTTCTGTACCGTAGAGTTCAGTGGCCTGTGAAACAGCTGGTGAGAATCTGTTGCAACTTACATAAGCATGAGCACCGTTTTCGAATTCCAGCATCAGTCCGGTCAGGTCGTCGCATAACGTATAGCTTTCCGGCATAGCTGCTCGCTTGGCAATGCCGACTACTCTTTTGGCCTTGCTGCCGTTGAGCCAGGTCAGTAAATCAATGGCATGGGCTCCGGTGTCGCAGATGGCCGCTCCGCCAGCCACCGAACAATCCAAGCGGAAGTCCGTATAAGCCACGTGGTTCTGGTAGTTGTGCCAGTGCTCATGTAACGACGCCCGACTCATCAAGAGGTTGCCGATGACACCGTCATCAATCAATTGTTTGGCCCAGCGATTCTGCGTCCAAAATCGGCGGTCACAGCCGATCATAAGTTTCACACCCGCCTTTTTGCAAGTATTCACGATGTCCG
>JAACET010000139.1 GCA_011682385.1 Actinomycetota bacterium
CGTAATGTAGGATGCCTCGTCCGAAGCCAGGAATAGTACCAGGTCGGCAGCTTCCTGCGGTTTTCCGAGACGGCTCATCGGTATTTGGCCGAGAAAATACTCCAACCTATCCCTGCAAGCATCGGATGAAATCATTGCTGTGCTGATGAGTCCGGGACAGACAGCGTTTACATTTATATCGTATTTGGCCATCTCTCTGGCTAGATGTCTGCTGAAGCCCAGAACGCCTGCTTTCGATGCGGTATAATGCGCCCCGCCGAGTTCGCTGGTGCTCCTGCCGGCAGATGAGGACATATTTACGATCTTCCCGCTCTTTTTGGCCTTCATGATCGGTAGCACAGCCAACGAGCAGATGAAGACCGATTTCAGATTGACGCTAATGACACGATCCCACTCCTCTTCGCCAATCTCGTCGACTGGCGTCGAATAGAGCAGGCCGGCATTGTTTACCAGGATATCAACGGTGGCAAACTCGCTGACCGTCTTCCCGACCATCTCGCCGACTTGAGCCTTATTTGTGACATCAGCCGGGAATGACATCGCCTGGCCGCCTTCTTTACGGATTTCCCGGACGACCGTTTCGGCTTTTTCACCGTTAACGTCATTGACGACAACGCAAGCACCTTCAGACGCGAAAGCCAAGGCTATTGCTCTGCCCATTCCTTGACCTGCGCCGGTTACGATGGCTGTTTTCCCCTCAAAACGTTTGCTCTTTTTTAGCATCACGATCGCTCCTGGGCCAACTTGCCACGACTTTCAATGCAAATCAGCGAAGTGTTCCGAGTTCCTCGTACATAGCCAATATGTTTTCCACCGGTACGTCAGCCTGTATGTTATGCACCTGGCAAAAGACGAACCCGCCGCCGGGGGCCAAGTCATCTACGCGCCTTCTGACCTCCTGTCGCACATCATCCGGAGTTCCCCGGGCCAAAACCATCTGCGTATCGCAGCCACCACCCCAGAAGGTCAAGTCATTCCTGAATTCCGCTTTCAGCTTCTTGGTATCCATATTTGCAGCAGAGACCTGGATGGGATTCAGGGCATCAACTCCCATCTCAATGAGATCAGGAATGATCTCGTATATCGAGCCACAACTATGCAGCATTAGAGGTTTGCCGCTTTTTTCCTTTATGTATTGCCATAATCTTTTCTGGTACGGCTTAATCATTTCCCTATATAGTTCCGGGCTGATTTGAGCCCCTTTTTGGGTTCCAAGATCATCATTGACACCAACGATATCCACATATTTTCCGACCGCCTCGAGATACTCATCCACTCTGGGCAGATACGTATCCAGAAGTCTGCCGAGCAGCCGATGAGCCAAGGGCTTATCTACCATCAGGTCCATCATGAAGTTTTCGAAACCCCTCAAGGCCTGCCCAGCGGCGAACACATGAAGATACATATTCCCAAAAACCGCATAGTCCGTTTCGCTGTGTAGCTTTCGGGCCCGGTCTGCCATAGCCTTGAAGCCTTCGTCGAAGTAGTCAGCCCAGTCGAAATTCTCAAAAAACGGTTGTCCGGCATCAATTTCATCTAAGGTCCGGGCGTTTTCAAGTGGATGACCGACCGGATCGAAATAGAGTCCGCCCGCAGGAGAGCGACTGAGCACATTTCCGTTTTCGTCCATCTGAACCATGTCCCCGTTATCCAGAGTTCTGGTATTGAATCCGGCCGGGATTTCAGCATTGGAGCCGTCCGGCAGCTTCCACGGCTTCCAGCGGGCAGGCTCGATATATAAACCCGTGACATCAGCACCGATGGCATCGAGGACACTCAGTTCAACCTTGCAGACCATGCAAAGGGGGTCGTATATCTGCGTCCTTCCCGCAATTCCAAGATGCTTCTGGAGACGATTGTAGGCCACCGCCATTATGCCTGTGGACTCATTCGCCCCCAGATCCACAGGTATGCGGTCGGGTTCTTTGTGCTGCAAGGCGGCTATTATGCGCTCTCTGTGAGTCATGGTGAGTAAATCCTATTTTAGCAGTTCGTTGACGCGTTCCCTGGCGCGTTCCATAACGTCCTTGGCCCCAGCGTCCTGCCATTTTGCAAAATTGTTTCGCTCGAACACCGTCGGATACCAGATATCCTTGCGAAAGCGTTCAAGCGTGTGCTCATGCTCAATAAAGCTCCCCGCCGGGCCGACTTCGTCGATTATATCCAGAGCCAATGTCTCTTCGCTGAGCTCAAATCCTTTCGTGACGTGCTTGGCCATGCCGATAATCTCGTCGCAAATCACCAGTGATTCCAATGACCCGGTCAAGCCTGAGTCCATGTATCCGACATCGTGGATAAGATTTGAGCCGGACATGATGTCCAGCATTATCGAGTACGCCCATTCCGCACCAGCCTGAGCGTCGAAGCCCTTGGCGTCGGTGGCACCTGCTGTAGCAAAATTGGGCAGGTTGTATCGCGCTGCCAGTTGGGGGATAACTATATCGTTTATTCGCCACTCGGGAGCACCATAGCAGAAGGTCATCGTCTTCATATCAAGGGCGCTGTTGTTGCCGCCGTAGATAAAAGGCGCCCCCGGTGCTTGTAACTGATGTATTACCAAACCTGCCAAGCACTCAGCATTGGCCAAAGCCAGAGTACCTGCCAATGTCACCGGGCTGGAAGCACCCATAAGCAGTGCTGACATGTAGATAATGGGTATGCCATGATCAGCACAGAACAGCAGGCGGTCCAGTGCTGTCTGCTCCTGCTGAAGCGGCGATATATACTGACTGTACAGAACGTAATTAGGCGCTTTGCGGAAATTGCTTTCGCCGTCGCATGCTTGACAAGCCATTTCATGCATTTGCTCGAAGGTCGCCAGTCCTGAGTATATGGTCATGACCAGAGGCTTGCTGGTATTGTCTAACATTACACGCATCTGCTCGGTCTCGCAGCGGGACGTGGAAACGTCATTCGGCAAAGCGTGAGACATGACAAAATCCATATTTGTGAGTTTATCACACAGGCGAGCAGACAGCTCTACGTCTTTAAGTGTGCTTTCCCGTCGCTGCTGAGTTTCAAGATCAAAGGTGTACTTGAGGTCACTGCCCGTTCCGAAATAGCTGCGAGGTCCTTCCAAGACCATCGCAACTTGGCCGGTACGGTCGTAAACGTCAATTCGAGAAGGGGCGGTAGAAAGAGCACGTTCGACCAGCTCAGCAGGAATATACACCCGAAGATCATCCTTGACCCGAGCCCCTGCAGCTTGCAGCGTATTTCGTACTTGGGCAGAATGCACATGTACACCCGTCTTGGCCAGAATCTTCATGGACGCCCTGTGAAGTGTTTCCAGCTGTTCATCCGGTATTTGTGCTAGGGCAGGCTTGATCCAGAAACTCTCTTTCATCTACCTTACTCCGTGAGTGCCAAACCGATATGAAGAATAATTAACAACCGTGGATTCCCTTGCCCAAGGTGCCGAAATCAGTCAACTTTGCTCGTATCGACCATACCCACTTCGATGTCTTCTTTGTTCACCGAGTAGATAACAAACAGCTTATTGCCGTCAGCGAAGCAATTGGGGTAGTGATATCCATCTTCTTTGTGTTGCCCGTTGATCCGGCGCGTCGTATTGCCCTCGACCAGCGTGTACTGGCGATCGAATATGTACCCGTCGTCACTAAGGGCGATCAGCAATGCCCTGCGGTGAAGCAGCACGTCGTAATTGTTGCCAACGATGTAGTATCGTCCATCGTTCAACTGGCCGGCAAAGGCCCGGGAATATGAATTGGGAAAATCCGTGCGCAATAGCTCGCTCCAGGTCTCACCGCCATCGTTGCTCCAGGTAAGGGCCAAACGGCATGAAATGCTTGAATCCCGCTGATACATCCAGATACGCCCGTCCTCAGTCTGGTACCACGTGCCCTGCTCTGGCAGCACTGCCTCTGGAGATTCAGGAATTTCTACGACACTAGGCGAAGCTGTAGGCTGGGACGGGTCATTCCAGATCAAGACCCTACCGTGATGATCCGAGGGATCGAAGCCACAGCACATCAGCTTCCCCCCTTGGGTCATGCGTGGCCCCTCAAAAAGGTAAATATCATCACAAATGTGTTCGTAGTGATTCCAATTCTCAAGGTCCGAGGTCTCATACACATCCAGATGCATCTGTGGTTTGTTGAGCGAAGACATATTGGGCGCTGCCGCTTCTGGCCCGAAGTTTTTAGCTACCCCAACATAGCAGTAGAGCCGACCTTCCGAGGAATATAGGCCGGCGTTATGCTTCACCAGGCCGGATTCGACCGGCGTGGGGGCGACAACTTTCGGCTCGGACCAATGAACACCGTCGCTGGACCAGGCCCAGTGAACTTCCTGCCCCACGTAGTCCTCGTGGATAAAACCGTTGGACCAGGCCGCGACGTATTTGCCGGTGAGTTTCGTAATTGCTTGATGATGGCTGTAGGCCCAGCTTTGGGCACTGCCCCGATATATGATCGCTCGTTCAAAGGGCACTTTTGGAAAGCTTGCCCATCCGGGTGGCATGGTAGGATGCCAATCGGTCAGATTTGGATACCCCGCGTTGATGGCAGACAGCCGCATCCGAAACTCATTCAACTGATCTGCCAGCTTGGGGTGAACAACGTTCAATGTGCGATAGCTCTGCACGGATACATCTCTAAGACCCATGACCACTCCAGTGATAGTTCCCCCTTGTTCTTAATAACTTTTGCCTTCAATTCATTGTGTCTTATGTTGTCAGCCCCAACTCAGCGTACTGTACAGCTGTAAACGGCGGAGTCAACGTGTCCCACCTGGCGGTGCAATAATGTACCACCCGGAACCTATATAGCCAGGACCGCCCTGGCTGTCAAAGTGTA
>JAACET010000045.1 GCA_011682385.1 Actinomycetota bacterium
AAAAGGGCCGTTCGCAACAGAAATTGGGGTTTTGGGATGGCTTCATATAAATTGCTGTAATCTTCAGCCGATTATGGCAAAATATAGCCGGTGAGGATTCCTCTCATAAGGATAGGATCATGAAGATTAAGAATCATTTCCCATTAGTATTGGTTCTGGTGATTAGCTTGGCTGTTGTCGGCCTGTTGCACGCTCAGGACGACTCCCAGTCTTCGCCTGCTGATAAATCTCAGGAAGAGGTCTTGCAGGGATTGCTCAAGGACCCCAGCCCTGAGCCCGTGACTCGTCCCGCCGCCGGCTCGGATGAGGTAACCGTTCCTTCGGTTAAGCCCGTTGATCCCAAGGCCAAGTCTCCTTTGATTGTTCGTGAAGGTGACTGGGTGATTAGTCGTCTGGGCCGATTTCAGCAGGACTCCAAGGGTTCGCCTTTATTTGTTTACGAGGCCGACGGTACTGCTTTGACTGAGCCGCCGTTGATTTTACTTCCTTCGCGAAAGCTCGAGTTGATGGAGCAGTTGGCCAAGCAACGGCCGGAGGCCAAGTTCCTGGTCACCGGCGAGATCACAGCCTATCATGGTAAAGGCTATTTACTGCTTCGCAAGGTAATGTTGCAGCGTGACATGGGCCAGTTCTAGATGGACAACCGCGCCGGCAATTCGGATTTCGACGACCTCAGTTGGGGCTGGACCCGGGCCAATATTATTGCCTGCACCGCTCTGGCTCTGCTGGTCCTGGTCCTGATAATTTGGCAATGGTCTGGAAGACGACACTACATTGGCGTGGACATCCCCGTCGAGCAGCGGCTGGTCCAGCGGGCCGAGGCCACGATTGATCCCAACACAGCCAGTGCTGCCGAGTTGATGACCATGCCCCGCATTGGGCCGGGCTTGGCTGAGCGGATTGTTGCTTATCGCCGGGAGTATAAAGCCCAGCACAGCCCGGAGGCTGTTGCTTTTACCAGCCTTTCCGACCTGCAGAACGTCAAGGGCATTGGCCCCAAGACCGCTGCCAAGCTTGCCCCCTACCTAAGTTTTGAACAGTAGGTTTATTATCTTTGCGATTTGATTAAGAGGTGTTTGCCCCCTCCTATCTTGTTTTATATTTAGCCCCCGGTTTCACCGGGGGTTTCTTTGCTTTTGCACCTTCGTGAACTTCGTGGTGCAATCTTTCCGTTTCTTTTCTTCCTCAACATATCCGTGGCAGCATCAGCTCCGCAGTCCCCGTCAATACACGCGACCCGCCCAGCCCTGTCTTTACCGAAACACGATTGCGGGCATCATCCAGTACCGTACCGATGATGGCACTTTCCTTGCCCGCCTCACACGACCTCAAGTCTGCAAGCAGATCGGTAGCCGCATCACTACCGACAATAACCACTGCTCGCCCTTCGCACGGCAAATAAAAGGCATCGAACCCCACCAAGTCGCACAAACTTTTGGTAGCCTCCGTCACCGGCAGATCATTTTCGACTATTTCTATACCGCACGATGAACCGCCGACCAGCTCGTTCAGCACTACGGCCAACCCGCCGCGTGTCGGATCGCGCATTATTTTTATTGTTTCGCTGAACTTCTCGATTAACCCCAGCATCCAATCCAGGCTGGCGCAGTCGCTTACTAGTTGGGAGTTTTGCAGTAGTTTTTCTCGATCATTAAATATAGCCGCCCCGTGTTGTCCCACCGGCCCTGTAACGATCACCTTATCCCCCGCTGCCGGAGCCTTCGGCTCATATTTACCCATCACCTGCCCTACTGCCGTGGTATTGATATAGATTTTGTCCGCCTGTCCCGGCCCGACCACCTTGGTATCACCGGTTACAATTTTCACGCCTGCAGACGCAGCAGCTTCAGCCATGGAGTCAGCGATACGTTCGAGTTCGGATATATCAAAACCTTCTTCCAGGACGAACCCACAGCTCATCCATTTTGGCTTAGCTCCGCAGACCACCACATCGTTGATTGACCCGCAGACTGCCAGTTTGCCTATATCCCCACCGCTGAAAAAGATTGGTTCGATCACGTGTGTATCTGTGCTCAGGGCGTAATTACCTTCAGCCAGGTTGAGCGCTGCCCCGTCAGCCAATTTGCCCAATTCGGGATTGCCGAATCGCGACACAAAGACCTTTTCGATCAGTTCCCGACTTTTGTTCCCCCCCGCCCCATGTGCTAGAGTTATTTTTTTCATATCTTTCTTTTTTTCCGTTTCTTTGTTTTTCCCTTCGTGACCTTCGTGGTGAGTTTTGCTTTTTTCAGCGAAATCTGCGTCAAAAGTTCACATCCGTTTCTTTTTCTGCTTTGTGCCTTTCTTCATCTGTGGTCAGTGTGTTTGAATGCCGCCGCACAGCTTCCCTCACCTGAGACCATGCATGCTCCGACCGGCTCATCAGGTGTGCACACTTTACCGAAGAGTTTGCAATCGCTTGGCCTCGCCAACCCCTGCAGGATTTTCCCGCATATACATCCCGGCTTTGGTTTTGTTGGCTCAGCCTCTATTTTCAGCACCGATTCTATATCCCATTTTTTAAAATCATCTCTGAGCCGCAGGCCGGACTTCGCAATCACTCCGATTCCTCGCCACTGGTCGTCGATTATTTGGCAGTATTTTTCGATCATAGCCAGTGCTTTTGGATTTCCTTCGTTTCGTACCGCTCGTTGATATTGATTTTCGACTTTTGCTTGCCCCTCGTTCAATTGCCCCAGCAGCATCAGTATTGCCTGCAAGATATCTGTTGGCTCAAATCCCGCCACTACGCAGGGCAGACCATATTTTTTTGTTAGGGGTTCATATGCCTTAGCTCCGATGATGGTGCTCACGTGTCCCGGGCAGATGAACCCATCGATTTTGGCCATTCCGTCCTGTAGCAGAGCTTCCATTGCCGGCGGAACGATCTTGTGCCCGACCAGTAGGAACAGATTTTTTAGTCCCTCAGCCTCGGCTTGTCGAATAGTCGCCAGCACTCCTGGTATGGTGGTTTCGAATCCCACCGCCAGGATGACCACTTTTTTATCCGGATTTGCCTTAGCCAGCTCGATGGCCTCGATCGGCGAATAGACCACTTTTATGGGATGTCCTCTTCCTCTTTCCTTTAATAGCGACGATGTCGAGCCTGGCACTTTCATTAGATCGCCGAAGGTTACCAGCAGCACGTCATCTTGCCGCGCCAGCCAAATGGCCTTATCGATATACCCCAGCCCTGTAACGCACACCGGGCATCCCGGCCCGGATAGTAGTTTCACGTTTGCCGGCAGCGTTTCGCGCATACCGTAGCGGTAGATAGCCACGGTATGTGTCCCGCAGACTTCCATCAGCCGCACCGTATGGTCTTTGGGCGTCAGTTGGCTGATCTCTTTAAGCAGTCCCCGAGCCGTTTTCTCGTCCCGGAATTTCTCCACCCAATTCTTCATATTCTTTAAAAACTTCCAGGGTTTTGAGTGCTTCATTTTCGTCCAGAACTTCTATAGCGAATCCGGAGTGTACCAGCACATAGTCACCTATTTTGACGTTATCCAGAAAATCCAGTCGAGCCGGGTATTGCCCGCCGGGTATGGAGGCCATTGCGACCTGTCCTTCGATTGACTCAATTTTCATCGGTATTGCCAAACACATCTTCTTCTATTCTCCATCCTTGTGTGATTATTATTTTTCTTTGTTTTCTTCGTGACCTTCGTGGTGAGTTCTTTGTGTTATTTTTTGCCTTGTAAAATCATGCCCGCCATAACCGCCTGCCCGAGTGACATCCCACCATCGTTTGGCGGCGTAATTGTGTTAGCATAGACTTCAAAGCCGTTCTGCACCAGAAGTCTTTTCAGTTTCGTATGCAGGAAGTTACTTTGGAATACCCCGCCGGTGACGACCACTTTTTTTATTCCCGTTTCGCCTGACAGCCTGTTTACTATATCCACACACAGCTCGACTATCGTCTGATGGAATTTCCCGCTGATAATTCCTGCCGCTAGCCCTTCGCTTAGATCCGCCACGATGGCCTTTATTGCCGGTATAAAATCTACCAGATAACACCCCTGCTCGTTCTGCCGCAGACCATATTGATAAGGCTTGGCCTTGGATTCGCTAATAACCATCTCCAGCGTAATCGCGGCCTCACCTTCAAATGTATTTAGATCGCACAGACCTATAAGGGCACTCACCGCATCGAACAACCGCCCACAACTACTGGTTAGGGGCGAGTTTATTTTTCGCTCGATGAGCTTATCTATTGCTGGCAACTGCTGCCTGAATTTTTCCAACACCGGTAAATCCAGTTTCCTGTAATCAGCGCCGAAGGCTTTTTTCAGATAGCTCACAGCCATACGCCAGGGCTCTTTGATAGCCTGTTCCCCGCCGGGCATGGGTACGTAATCAAAATGCCCCGCTCGTTTTAGTTTCGGCACTCTGCCCACGAAGATTTCGCCGCCCCATATGCGACCGTCCCGCCCAAAGCCCGTCCCATCGAAGGATAGACCAATTACTTCCTCGTCTAACGCTTTGTGTTGCGCCAGACATCCCGCCACATGGGCCTCGTGATGTTGGATAGGAATTTTTTTTGGTATATTCATAGCCTTTGCAAACCCGCTGGTCTCGTATCCCGGATGCATATCGTGGGCCACAGCCACCGGTTTGAACGACAGCAGCTCCCCCAAATGTTCCAGCGTCTCCTGGAAGAACTCGTATGCCCCGGCATTGTCCATATCTCCGAGATGTTGGCTCAGCAGTGCTTTATTGCCCTTGAGAAAGCAGATCGTGTTTTTCATCTGCGTCCCGACCGCCAGAACAGATGGAAAATCTCGTCCCAGTTCGATTACTAGAGGCGTATATCCGCGCGACCGCCGCAGCAACTGCACTTCACCGCCCAACACTTTCGCCACCGAGTCGTCGCAGCGATAGCGAATTTCCCGATCGTGCACGAGAAAGTAGTCAGCCACGTTTGCGAGTTTGGCGAAGGCCTCATCGTTCTGGGCGATTATGGCCTCGTCTGCGATATTCCCGCTGGTCATCACCATCGGCTCCGATTCCGCCATAATCAGATGGTGAACACCCGTATAGGGAAGCATTACTCCCAGATAGTTGTTACCCGGCCCTACTTCGCTGCTTACTTTGCATTCTGTTTTTCGCCGCAACAGCACGATGGGACTGGCCGACCCCTCCAGAAGCTCAGCTTCACGATCATTCACCTGGCATATCTGTTTTGTTTTTTTTATTGACTCCACCATCACCGCGAAAGGCTTGTTACCTCGCCCTTTTCGCCGCCGCAGTTCACTTACAGCTTCGCCGTTGGTTGCCTCACAGGCCAGATGAAACCCGCCCAGCCCTTTGACAGCCACTATTTTTCCTTGTGCCAGAAATTCGCGAACAGCCTCGATGGGATCGCCAACCTTTACCAGCCTACGCTTATTATCATAGAGTTCGAGTTTTGGTCCGCAGTCCCAGCAGCAGTTTGTCTGCGAGTGAAATCGTCGATCGCCGCTGCTGGTGTATTCTTTTTCGCATGCCGGGCACTGGTTGAAAACCTTCATGGATGTTTTTTCACGGTCGTACGGCACCCCTTCGATTATCGTATAGCGGGCCCCGCAGTCCACACAGCTAATGAACGGATGCCCGCAGCGCCGATTTGCCGAATCGAACAGCTCTTTTGTGCAGGCCGCGCAGGTAGCCGCGTCCGGCCCGATCACCGGGTGATGTTCTCCCTTATCTTCACTGACCTTGATACGAAAGCTACTATCCTTGATTACGGGGATTTCTTTACATTCCAGTTCTTCGATCTGGGCCAGCGTCGGCGGATTTTCTTTTAGCACTTGCACAAATCCATCCAGATCACTTATCGGACCCTGGACCTCGATTTCGACGCCTCCCGCCCCGTTGCTCACCCATCCGACAAGACCATGTTCATGTGCTATCCTGAAGACGGACGGCCTGAAGCCCACCCCTTGCACCACCCCGTTTATGTGCAGATAGTATCTCTTGTCCAATTACTTGCTCCATCGCCCACTGCACACCTTCACATTACCGTTGCAAATCAGTATATCCGCCTGTATCTTAATGGCCAAGTTTATCTGGCAAGATTGCCTTGTTACTGGTTTTACCGCAGGTCTCATCCATGCTCCGCCGGCGCGAACTGCTATTCATTACTAACAGACCCTCGACGGCTTCTATAGCCGAATCCCTTTCCCAGGAGCAGTCTTACGGTTTCCAGACCGCAGCCACCCCGGCCGATGGCCTGCACTTGTTGGCCGAGCGCCAGTTTGATTTGATCCTCCTGGACATAGATCGCTCCCCTGAGGCCGTACTTCAGTGCCTGCGGACTATCCGCCACGACGATCCGGAAGCTCTGGTCTTCGTCGTTTTACCTGGTGATGACGTATCTACCGCCGTAGCCGCCATGAAGCACGGTGCCGCTGATGTCCTCATTCATCCTTTGGCCGCCGATGCTTTTGCTGGTGCTGTCCGCTCCGTTTTATTGGCCACGGTTCGCCCACCCGTCAGTGCAGCCGGCAAGAACAGCCGGGTCGGCATTGAGAATAACCTGGCCATTGTTGGCCAAACCGATGTCATGCGCCAGGTCGAGCACCTCATTGCCAAGGTCGCTCCTACTGACGCCACCGTACTGATTTGCGGCGAGAGCGGCACCGGCAAGGAGTTGGTTGCCAAGGCCATACATTTGCAGAGCAGTCGCCGCCGAGCCGCTTTTGTGGCCGTCGATTGCAGTTCACTGGTCGAGAACCTCTTTGAGAGCGAACTGTTTGGCCACGTCAAGGGTTCCTTTACTGGTGCTACTGTTACCAAGCATGGCCGGTTCGAGTTAGCCGACGGCGGAACCATTTTTCTTGATGAGATTGGCCAGATCAGTCCCAACCTTCAGGGCAAACTTTTGCGAGTTCTTCAGGAGCGCGAGATCACCAAGGTTGGCTCCAATCAGGTCGTGAAGGTCGACGTCCGCGTCATTGCTGCGACGAACACGCAACTGCAATTGGCTGCTGCCCAGGGCAAGTTCCGTCGCGAGCTTTTCTATCGTCTGCACGTCTTACCGATTCTTTTGCCGCCTTTGCGTCAGCGTAAGCCTGACATCCTTTTGCTAGCTCAGCACTTCCTGGAGAAATACAGACTGATTCGGCGAAAGAACGTGCAGGGCATTTCCCCCAAGGCCGAGCAGCGTATGCTGGATTATGATTGGCCCGGCAATGTTCGCGAGTTGGAGCACGTTATCGAGCGGGCCGTGGTTTTGGCCGATGGCCCTGTCATAATGCCCCGCGATCTAACTTATTTCAGCGTAGATATTTCCGACGAGGATGGCCTACCCGATGATGGCCGTCTGGCCACGTTGGAGCGTTTGCACATTGCCAAGGCCCTGTCCAGTTTTGATGGCCACCGGGCCAGGACAGCCGAGTATTTGGGCATTGATCGCAAGACCCTTCGGGCCAAGATCATCAGATACGGACTTTCGGATTGATTGGAGGAATAACGCCCCGCCAGGGGGTAATTCACCCCCACCCGGTACTTCATAACCCTTAAGACGCTAAAAACACCATCAGCTGTCCGTATTATATAACTTGCTTCTAATAAACAGCTTATGGCTTATATCAGTCCTTGGTGAAACTATCCTCGCGTATTGGCCCTGGTTTTGCATTATAAGACTGCGGATATGGTGCAATTTATCTTAGCTCGGCTGAGTATACTACCGGGATGAAGGACCAAGAGCAGGATGCAGGACGTCGACTGGATATTAGTTGTTGACCCCGACCCCAAAGCTGTTGAAGCTTGGCGGACCTGTTTGGCCATTCAGGGCCTGAACGTCGAGAGTGTACCCAGTGTCAAAGAGGCCGTTGAGAAGCTCAGGGTCCTTCGCTGTGGTTGCTTGGTGATTGATGTCGATTTGCCTGAGATGAAGGGTTATGAAGCCGTACCTATCTTGCAGGCCATCGAGCCCAGCGCTAAGGTCATCATGACTGCCTCCGCCAACAGCAGGGACTTGGAGAGCAAGGTTCGCCAGCAAAATGTTTTTTACTATCATATTAAATCGTTTAGTGCTTCGGAGTTGGCCTCAGCCGTTTCTGATGCCTTACAGGCTTGCAAAAAGTCCCAGAGCAAAGTAACTTGACTTACCGGACCTGAGCAGGATACATAGGGAGCATGGTCTTGGCAGAAACGCTTTATTATCTAAGTGAGTCCGGCTTGGCTGAGTTGTTGGACAAGCTGTCCCACGATAATCGCGTATACCTTTGTGCAGGCGAGGAATTGGAATATCGCATTGCCCCGGCCGAGGCTTCCGGTCCTGGCCCTTGGCGATTTTCTGCCGTGCGTGCGGTTGAGCCGCTCAAGTCGCTGCTGTTTGCCGCTCGTCAGGATGTAAGTTCTTTGAGCCCTGTCCCGCAGGTTATTCTTGGCGCCAAGGCCTGTGATTTAGCCTCACTGCGAATAATGGATCACGTTTTTCTGGGCGGCGATTTCCAGGACCCCGACTATAAGGCTCGGCGGGATAATTTACTGATTATTTCCGGTGATTGCACTGACGCCAAGGATGTTTGCTTTTGTACTTTTCTCGGCGCCAAGCCGTATCCTGAATCCGGCTACGATTTGAATCTCTCCCCGTTGTCTGGTGGCTATGTAGTCCAGGTCGGCAGTGACAAGGGTACTGGGCTCATCGAGTCCAACAGTGGATTATTCCAGCCCGCCAAGCAGGACCAGTTGGCTCAGCGCGACAAGAACCGGGCCGACTTGACCGCCAAGGTCGAGCGGCAGGTCAAGGCTGGCGGACTAACTTTCCAGGATCGTTTGGACAAGCTCGTCGGCCGGGGCTCACCGGACGTGGAGTTGTGGACCCGCAATGCTTCCACTTGCGTCGAGTGTGGGGCCTGTAATTTCATTTGTCCCACTTGCCATTGTTTCCTGCTGAGTGATATGGAGGATCGCAGCGGTTTCAAGCGTTTCCGCAATTGGGATTCCTGCCAATACAAGAATTTCGCACGGGTAGCCGGCGGAGCCAATCAAAGGCCCAGGAGGGCTCAGCGGTTGCACACCCGTTTTGAGAAGAAGTTTAAGTTTTTCCCTGATCGTTTGGGCCAGATCGCCTGTACGGGTTGCGGGCGTTGTGTGGAGGCCTGTTTGGGCAAGATAGACATGCGTGAAGTACTCAAGGAGTTGGCTAGATGAGCAAGCCTGCCAGTCCTTACCAGCCGATCCCGGTCACTTTGGAGAAGGTGTCCCAGGAGACGTCGAACATAAAGACGTTTTGGTTACGGCCGGCCCAGCCAGTACCTTTTCGTACCGGCCAATTTGTCGAATTGACCGTACCGGGTTTGGGTGAAGCGCCTTTTACGCCGTCCAGTTCACCTGCCGTTGCTGATCGGATGGAAATTACCATCATGAAGGCTGGCACCGTCACTGACTGTCTGCACTCCCTTAAGGCTGGTGCTCAGCTCGGTGTGCGTGGCCCCTACGGCAAGGGCTACCCCATGGATGAGTTCTACGGCAAAGAGCTTTTGATTCTTGGTGGTGGCGTGGGTTTAGCTCCTTTGCGTTCGCTGTTGTACCAGATTTTTGAGGACCTGGACAAGTTTCCCCGGGTTATGTTGCTTTATGGAGCCAAGTCCCCTACCGACTTGGTTTATGCCGGCCAGCTTGAAGAGTGGGCCAAGCGTGATAAGAAGCTGGAGGTTTTGGTTACTGTCGACGCCGCCGCGAATGGCTGGAAGGGAAATGTTGGCGTAGTCACTACTTTGCTCCGCAAGATCAAGCTCAATTTGGCCCAGACGTCCGCTGTTGTTTGTGGCCCGCCGATCATGATGAAGTTTGCTACGCTTGAGTTGGTGCAGACTGGTTTGGGCAAGGATCGCATTTATTTGTCCATGGAAAAGAACATGAGTTGTGGCCTGGGCAAATGCGGCCATTGCCGCCTGGGCCCTTACTATATCTGCGAGGACGGCCCGGTATTTACTTATGATAAGATTGAGGCCATAGCCGGCTTGTGGGAATAGACATGAGCAAGAAGTTAGTCATAGACCTTGACCTCTGCCGTAACTTTGACAATTACGAGTTGCAGTGCAGTTACAATCAGCACCCTGGCAACCAGGGCATTCTTGCTCTGCGGGAGTTGGCTCTTTACGAGCTGATTTGCCGGAGGTGTGAGGAGCGTAGCTGCGTACTGGCTTGTCCTGAAGATGCTTTGGAAGCCGACGATCAGGGCCTTCTCAGCAGATACAATTTGCGTTGCATTGGCTGCAAGAGTTGCCAGCACGCCTGCCCCTTTGGGACCCTGCTGGATGACGTCATTAACCTCATGGTCAGCGGTTGCGACATGTGTCCACAATTAAAATCCGGCCAAGCGCCGTTATGTGTAACCAGTTGCACCAATAAGGCCGTTACTTTTGAAGAGATACCGGATCCGCTGCCGGAGAATATGTTTTTGCTGGGAAATCGCTTTGTGGTACGTTCCAGGCACTGGAAAAAGTCCGACGAACCCGTGCCTCAGGCCTAGTTGAGCGAACAGGATAGGCAAACATGAACATACTTGTGCTGGTCGTTTTGTTTTTTGTTATTTCCGCTGGCACAGCCGTGGTCGGCTTGTTGACCACTTGGATTGACCGTAAGGTTACTGCCCGGGTTCAGTACCGCCTCGGCCCGCCTTGGTTTCAACCCTTTGCCGATGTGGTAAAGCTCTTGGGCAAAGAGACCATTGTCCCCCATGCCGCCTCTAAGGCTGCCTTTTTGATTAGTCCGCTGATCGGCTTGGCCGGCGTCAGTCTGGTTTCGTTCATTATTTGGCTGGCCATCTTTGATCCTACGGGCTCAGGTTTCATCGGCGACTTGATTGTAGTTATCTATTTATTGATATTGCCTGCCTTGGCTATGATCTTTGGTGGCTTGGCTTCCGCCAACCCCTTAGCCAGTGTTGGAGCCAGCCGGGAGATGAAATTAGCCCTGGCCTATGAACTACCTTTCATCCTGATGATCGTTGTGGTGCTCATCAAGAGTGGCGGAACCCTTAGCTTAGGTGGTTTGATCTCCGCTCAGCAATCTGGCGGTGTTTATGTCGCCAGTATCTCCGGCTTATTGGCTCTTGTTGTCGCTATTCTTTGCACGCAGGCCAAGCTGGGCCAGGTACCTTTCGATGCCGCTGAGGCCGAGACCGAACTGACTGGCGGCATTTTGATTGAGTATTCCGGCACTCCCTTAGCCGTGTTCAAGCTCACCCGGGCCATGCTCTATTTGACAGTCCCCATGTTTACAGTGGTCCTGCTCTGCGGCGGAATTGGCAGCGGCTGGGGGATTCCGCTGGGCATTCTTAAGTATGTTGGTTTGTTGGTTGCTGTGGTGCTGATTAGGAATACCAATCCGCGTCTGCGGATCGAGCACGCGGTCAAGTTTTTCTGGGGTCATGTGACTGCTATAGCCATTATTGCCGTGGCCCTGGCTGTTCTCGGTAATCGTTTGGGTATCGGTTGGTTGTAGCTTGGTTCAGCCGAAGAGGGATTTTTCCTATGAGTCTAAAGATTAAAGCCCTGACCAAATCCCCTTGGGTCTATCACCTTTGTGCGGGTGGCTCCTGCAATAACTGTGATATTGAGATTCTGGATTGCCTGACGCCCCGTTTTGACGTGGAGCGTTTTGGTGTCACCTTGATTGGCTCGGTCCGCCATGCTGACGCTTTGTTGGTCAGTGGCATTGTCACCAAGAAGACTGCTCCTCTGGTCAAGCAAATCTGGGAGCAGGCTCCCAAGCCTTGCCTGGTGGTCGCCATTGGTGGCTGTGCCTGTAGTCAGGGGATGTTTAAGGACTGCTATACAGCCAATCCAGTCCCCTTGGATGAGCTGATACCTGTACACGCTTATGTCCCCGGCTGCCCGCCCAAACCGGAGACTATGATTGCTGGGATAGTAAAGTTGTTGGGCTCGTTGACGAAATAGCAGCTTAGCTGCACGAGTTTAAAATATGATTGAAGACATCGTTAAAGAAATAAAAAAAGCTGTCGGCAAGTGGATCAAGGGTGTTACCATCAAGAATTCCCAGCGGGTTTATATAGATATTGACCCTGCCGGAGTTCGCGAAGTCGCCACGTACCTCTGGAAAGATCGAGGAGCCCGTTATTCTATAGCCACCGCCATTGACAATCGCACCAATTTTGAGGTCCAGCATCACTTGAGTCTGGACCGCGAGGGTGGGGCCATGGTTTCGCTCCGCAGTATTTTGGATCGAGACAAGCCTTCAATGCCTTCGTTAGCTCCGGTGATTAAGGCCTCCGATTGGATCGAGCGGGAAATGAGTGAATTGATGGGCATCGAGTTTGTTGGCCATCCCGACATGCGCAGATTGTTATTATCCTCCGAGCATTGGCCGGAGGGTGTCTATCCGTTGCGGAAGGATTTTAAAGCGTGAGCGGCTGCCGAACCAAATTGTTATTGCCGCGGGATTTGGCTGGTGGCCGTTTGTCGAATGCGAAAGGATATTAAAAGAGCGTGAGTGATCGACGAATCATACCTATAGGGCCGTATCATCCTTTGCAGGAAGAGCCCGAGCTTTTCCGTCTTGAGGTTGATGGTGAAACCGTGGTGGATTTAGATGTCGAGGTCGGCTGGAACCATCGCGGTATCGAAAAGCTCTGCGAGACCAAGACTTACGACCAGGTCCCCTTCGTGGTCGAGCGGATTTGCGGAATCTGTTCGACTTCGCACCCCTTGGCTTACGTGCAGGCTGTTGAGGACGCCGGCAACATCGAGGTCCCCGAACGGGCCCTATACATTCGTACGCTTGTCGCTGAGCTGGAGCGTTTGCACTCGCACCTATTGTGGGTCGGCCTGGCCGGTCACTTCCTCGGTTACAACACCGTCTGGATGTGGAGCTGGAAGTATCGTGAGCCGATTCTCGACATCTGCGAAACGGTTACCGGCAACCGCAATCACTATGCCATGATGAAAGTCGGCGGAGTTCGTCGAGATATTCTGCCCGAGCACGTCGATTATATTTTGAGCCGACTGCCGGAGATAGAAAAGTTCGCGGACCTGATAAAAGGGGCCGTGCTGGACGATCCCGTTTTGCACGCTCGCCTGAAAGGCGTTGGCGTAATGACGGCTGACGACATCCATGATTATGGAGCGGTTGGCCCCACATCGCGGGCTTCCGGCGTACCCGGCGACGTTCGGCGGGATGATCCCTATGCAGCTTATGGTTTGGTTGACTGGGATGTCATTTGCGTTCCCCAAGGCGATGTCTTCGCCAAGGCCGTCGTTCGCGTCCTGGAGATGTACGAGACGATCAAGATCATTAAAGGCTGCCTGGAGAAGATGCCGGCCGGCGAGATTGATTCCAAGCCCAAGGTGGTGGCCCCTGGCGAAGGTATTGGTCGCCACGAAGCCCCACGTGGCGAGGTCTTCCACTATGTGCGTTCGGATGGCACCAATCGTCCGATTCGCCACAAAATACGAGCTCCCACTTATGTCAATTTACCGACGTACAAGACCTCGGTAATTGGCGAATCTATAACTGACGCCACGATTATCTTGGCTGCCATTGACCCGTGTTATTGCTGTACTGAGCGGATGGCCGTTTACAAGCACAAGGGTGATCCTAATGAGCCGATAATGACCGGCTCCGATTTGGTTCGGCTCTCACAGGAAAAGACCGCTCGACTGCGAAAGGAATTTGGCCTATGAGCCCGATGTTGCTGGTAATAGCTGTGCCATTAGTACTTGGAGCTATTGCTCTGGTTCTTGGTCGCCGCTTGGCTCCTTTGGCTCGACTCTTAGCCTTGGTCGGTACTATTGCCCCCTTGTGTTGGGCTGTTCGTTTATGGCTCAACGGCACGGGCGTCTGGAACCTGCCGCAATGGGAATTCCTGGGTAAGTATAAGGACTTTGCCGTATTCAATGTCGATGCACTCAATGGTTTTATGCTGGCCGGCGTTTGTTTCTTTGGTTTGATTACTGTTCTCTACTCGATTGGCTCGGTTAAGCGTGACGAGTTAGCCAACGGCCGTTTTTACGGACACATCCTTATAGCCTTGGCTGCCGCTTCCGGTTCTCTGTTGGCCAACAACTTTGTGATCTTGGCCATTTTCTGGGGCTTTATGGGCCTGCCGTTTTACTTGCTCATTAATATGGGCAAGGAGGGTTCCGACACCGCCGCTAAGAAGATGTTTATCATTACCGGGGCCTCCGATTCGTTTTTGCTGCTGGGTATCGCTTTGCTTTTAGCCAGTGGTGTTGGCGTTGGTTTGTTTGGTAAGGCCGACACTTCCCAGGGTGCCATAGCGGCTGCTTATCTTTGTTTAGCCGCTGCTGCTTTTGCCAAGGCTGGCGGCATGCCCCTGCACTCTTGGATCCCGGATGTGGCTGAGACAGCTCCTGTGTCTATTGTCGCTTTCCTGCCGGCTTCCGTGGATAAATTGCTGGGGATCTATCTCTTAGCCCGCATATCTCTGCATAGTTTTGCAGTTACCGGCTGGTTGGCCAATTTGCTGATGATTTTGGGAGCCATCACTATCGTTGCCGCCGTATCCATGGCCTTGATTCAGCACAACCTCCGCAGACTTCTTGGTTTTCATGCCGTGTCAGTCAGGTGGGCTACATGATTCTGGGCATTGGTACTGGAAGTGTCCTCGGCATTGCCGGCGGCCTATTCCATATGCTCAACAATGCCATCTATAAGTCCTGTTTGTTTTTGACCGCCGGTGCCGCTGAGCGCCGGGCCGGCACAGGCGATCTGGACAAGATGGGTGGCCTGTATAAGGCCCTACCCGCTACGTTTTTAGCCGCCGTGATAGCAGCTTTGGCTATTTCCGGCGTGCCGCCTTTCAATGGCTTTTTCAGCAAGTGGATGGTCTATCAGGCCGTCATTTCTATGGGCCAGATGTCCGGTGGTGGTTGGTTGTGGATAGTCCTTTTAGTTGCTGCCGTTTTTGGCAGTGCTTTGACCTTAGCCAGTTTTGTCAAGGTCATCCATTCGGTTTTTCTTGGCCAGCCCTATGGTGGCCCGGACAAACCTCCAGTTGGTCCTAAGGCTGGCCTGCTGGTGCAGCTCAGCGTATTGGTCTTGGCTGCCTTGTGTGTTATTTTTGGTATCTGGGCTGTACAGATTCCTTTGGCTAAGATGATTTATCCAGCCACTACTGCTCCTGGCGTTCTGACCGGTTGGCAGCCGCAGTTAGCTACCGGGTTGATTTTATTATCCATTGCTGGCGGCTTGGTCATTTACCTTTTGGGTACGGTTTCCAAGGTTCGTCGCGACGATGGGTATGTGGGTGGTGCCAAGATTACTGCCGACATGCGTTTCAGCGCCGGTGATTTCTACCAGACTATTTCCCGGATGCCGTTTTTGCGACGGTTCTATGCTCAGGCTCGGCAAAGTTCGTATGATCTTTACGATTTGGGCCGACGGCTGACGTTTTACGTGGGTTCTATTTTACGGGCCTTGCATTCCGGCCTGTTGCTGACTTACGTAGCTTGGTGCATATTTGGTTTGTTGATTCTGGTATGGTTTTTCTTGTCGGTCGGCAGATGATTTATTGTCGGCCACGATCGGAGTGAGTCAATAATGGTAACGCAGCTGCTGACTTTTCTTTTGATCTTTATGATCATTGCTGCCTTGAAGGCCCTGATGACCCCACGGCTGCTTTCGGCGGCCATTTCGTTGGGCGCCGTTGGTTTGGGGGTCAGTTTTGTCTTTCTGCTTCTCCGAGCCCCTGATGCAGCCATACCTCACATTGTCGTTGAGATATTGGTTTTGCTCTTATTGATCCGGGCTGCCATTCGGCGTGAGGTGAAGACGGTTTCCGGTCAGCGTGACATTTTCGGCGCTGCTGTAGCCGCGGTGTTGTTGCTTTTGTTGTTGGCTTTGATTGTCCCGGTCTTTTCTGAGGATTTGTCTTTCGGTGCTCAGCCCGTTTGGGCCGTCACGAATCCGCAGGTGGAGTTGGCTTCTGCACATTATCTTAGCCGGGGCCTTTCCGAGACCGGATCAGCCAACATTGTCACAGCCGTGCTTTTGGCTTACCGTGGCTACGACACCTTGGGTGAGGCCACCGTACTGTTCGCAGCCATTCTTGGCGCCTTGGTTTTGTTGCGTCCCCGCGCCCGCAAGCCTCTGGAGGAGAAGTAAGATGACTGGCATGACGGTTATTGTCAAAACTATAACTCGCTGGACAGCCGCCCTGATATTCCTCTATGGGGCCTACTTGGTCCTTTATGGTCACCTAAGCGTTGGAGGTGGTTTTGCCGGCGGGATTATCTTAGCCTGTTCTTATGTAATCATGATTCTGGCCTACGGCGGCAAGGAGACGATTCACGCCTTACCCAAGGCCGTTGCCGCCCGTCTGGACAGTATTGGCGCTTTAGCCTTTTTGATTTTGGCATCGCTGGGCATGTTTGGTGGGTTCTTCTTTAGCAATTGGATTCGCGATATTTGGCCGGGCCAGCAATTTCGCGTTTTCAGTGCTGGTATTATCCCCTTGGCCAATATCGCCATTGCCCTGAAGGTATGCGTATCGCTATTCCTGATATTCTTTATTCTTGCTAGCCTGAGGATGACCAGGAAGGGTGACAAAATTGAATTCCGCTCCGAGGAGGTGGACTAGATGGTTTACACCTTATGCCTATTGCTTTTCATGATTGGTTTGTATGGGGTTCTCACCCAGAAGAATCTGATTAAGATCATCATCGGTTTGGGCATCATGGAGTATGCTGTGAACATGCTGCTGATTATGGTGGGCTACCGCCACGACGGCATCGTTCCCATTTTGGATCGTGCTATGCCCTTGGATGAGTTTCTTGCCCGGGCCGTTGATCCTTTGCCCCAGGCTATGGTCTTGACAGCCATTGTGATTAACGTTGCCGTTTTGGCCTTGTCTATTGCCATTGCCATGCGTTTGTATCAGAAGTACGGAACGTACGACATTACTGAGATTCGCCAACTGCGAGGATAGGCCGGGATCGGTTAAACGGTTGATCGGTTAAAAAACCGGAAACAGGGATTTTAGACTATGATGAACCAGATGCACTTTCTTCTGCCCTTGGCCATTGCCATACCTTTGGGTATGGGATTTATTCTGCCTCTTTTGGGTAGGAAATTTACTCGCCTGGCCGACGTTTTGGCCAATCTGACCACAGCCTCTTTGGTGGTGCTGTCGGTACTGTTATTGATCTCTAACGTTCAGCTCGGCAAGCCGGCAGTCTACTGGTTCGGCGGTTGGCAGATAACCGCTAGTGGTACGATATTTGGCATCAATTTGGTCTTGGACGGCTTGAGTGCTCTGATGATTACGCTTGTGGCCGTGGTCAGTTTTGCGGCCACCCTGTTTAGCAGCCGTTACATGGACCAGTACACAGCTCGCGGTAAGTATTACGGATTGTTCATGCTGATGATTACCGGCATGAACGGTTGTATTCTTACCGGCGACGTATTCAATCTTTATGTGTTTTTGGAGATCGCCGCCGTATCCAGTTACGCCCTGGTTGCCTTTGGTTGCGAGCGGGACGAGTTGGAGGCCGCCTTTAAGTACCTCATTTTGGGTTGTGTAGCTTCCACCTTTGTTTTGTTGGGCGTTGTCCTGCTGTACGCTCAGTTTGGTGCCCTGAACATGGCTCAGTTGGGTCAGCGGATAGCTTCTGTGGAGCCCACTCGGGGTTCGATTTTAGCTTTGTTGTTGTTGCTTTCGGGTCTGGGTGTTAAGGCTGCCTTGGTACCTTTCCACGCTTGGCTGCCCGATGCTCACCCGTCGGCCCCGGCCCCGATTTCGGCCATGCTTTCGGGCGTGCTGATTAAGGCCATTGGTGTTTACGCCATTATCAGGGTGATTTTCAATGTTTATGGTTTTACCGACCAGTTGGGCATGACCCTGATGATCCTGGGCACCCTCTCGATGGTCGTAGGTGTTGTTTTGGCTCTGAATCAGTGGGACTTCAAACGGCTCTTGGCCTATCACAGTATCAGCCAGATTGGTTATGTTGTTTTAGCCATAGGCTTGGGCACTCCTTTGGGTATTTTGGCCGGCTTATTTCACTTGGCCAATCATGCCATTTTTAAGTCTCTGCTGTTTTTATCTGCCGGTGCTGTCCAGTACCGTACCGGAACCAGGCAGTTGGACGAAATGGGCGGCTTGGCTCAAAGAATGCCCAGTACTTCTCGCAGTTGCCTGGTTGCTTCGATGAGTATTGCTGGTGTACCTCCCTTTAATGGATTTTTCAGCAAGTTGCTGATTATCATAGCCTGTGTCCAGGCTGGTCGTTGGGGCTTTGCAATTTGGGCTGTCATCGTCAGCATTCTTACGATGGCCTCTTTCATGAAGGTTCAGAAATACGCCTTTTATGGTAAGCTAAAGGAGAAGTGGGCTCAGATACGCGAGGTTCCCCTGGTCATGCGTTACAGTATGATTTTGTTGGCCGTTTTGTGTTTAGCTATGAGTTTGCTCATCGTGCCCGGAATTAGTGCCGCCGTGCTTGAGCCGGCCCGGGATGCTTTGCATCAAGGCGTAAAGGGTTACCAGGAGGCTATTTTGGTCTTGCTGGGTTCGGGCGGATAAACTGGAGAAGTTATGCGACGAGTAGCCATTTTCATCGTATCCTTTATCGTCTGGTGTGCCTTGGTTTGGCCCTATAATTCTGCCAATATTGCCCCCGACGGCACAGGCACAGCCTGGGATCTGCAGAGTATCGTGCTGGGTCTATTTGTAGCTTTTCTGACAGCCCTTCTTTTCAAGGAGGCCTTTACCACCCAGCCCAAGAATATGTTTTCGCCGCTCCGGATTCTTTGGTTGCTTCTGTATCTTCCTGTGTTTTTGTATTATTGCATTAGGGCCAATTTGCAGGTTGTTTATTTGGTTTTGCATCCGGACATGCCCATTAAGCCTGGCATTGTCAAGGTGAAGACCAAATTGAAAACTGAGAGTGGTGTGACGGCTTTGGCTAACTCCATAACTCTCACGCCCGGCACACTCACTGTGGACGTGGTCAACGGGAACGAGTTATACGTGCATTGGCTGGTGGTCGAAAGTGCCGACGAAGACAAGGCTACCGAGATAATTGTCAGTCGGTTCGAGTTTTTCCTGGAAAAGATATTCGTCTAATCCTCAGAGGGACCGGGTTATGAGCTCTTTTGAGATATTTATTTACGGGGCCATTTTTGTGTTGGCCTTGTGTACTTACTTGTGCATGTACCGTATTTGCCGTGGTCCCACAGCCGCGGACCGGACTGTGGGTATTGACATCCTGGGAGTGACCCTGGTTAGTTTCTGTGCCCTTTTGGGCGTATTGACCGGCAGAGATCTGTATATAACCCTGGCAATTGCCTGGGCCTTGTTAGCCTTTATTGCTACGATTGGCCTGGGCAAATACCTGGAAGGACGGAGTTTTGATGAGTGAGATCATAACGGCTATATTGATAACCGTTGGCGTATTGTTCAACCTTTTCGGCTGCATAGGCTTGGTCCGTTTCCCGGACGTCTACACGCGTCTGCAGGCCGCCACTAAGTGTGTTACTTTGGGTACCTGCCTGACCTTGATTGGCGTAGTTATTTATGGTTTTTCCGGCGGCCATGGTGCTATGGGCCTTAAGGCTCTATTGTGCATTGGCTTTTTGATTATTACTGCCCCGACAGCCGCTCATGCCTTGGCCCGTGGTGCATACAAGTATGGCGTAAAGTTGAAAGAACCCACCGTGGTTGATCTTTACCAGGATATCTCCCCGCAACAGACGAGTATTGATGATGAGGAAACCTAAACTGCGTGAGCTAGGCGAGGCCATCAAGGCCGTCATTGTTGGACCTTATACCAGCAAGTTCCCCGCCCAGATGCCGGAGGTTCCCGAGCGTTACCGCGGCAAGCCGAACTATGACGAGAAGGAGTGTGTCGGCTGTGGCACTTGTGCTTTGGTTTGTCCAGCCAAGGCCATCACCATGGTCGACTCAGCTGATACCAAGATGCGTCGCCTTCTCTGCCGCTATGATACTTGCATTTTCTGCGGAACCTGCCAGGCCAACTGCATCACCGAGAAGGGTATAACTCTCAGCAATGAATTTGAGCTCTCCGCTCTCACTCGCGACGCCATGCAGGAAGAGGTAGAAAAGGAATTACTCATTTGCGAAGCCTGTGACGAGATCATCGGTGCCGTCGATCATATCCGTTGGGTAGCTCGCAAGCTGGGTCCTTTAGCCTTTGGTAATCCTTTGCTAATGCTGACCACTTTGCAGTCACTTGGCTCTGCTGACAAAATGCCTTCTATTGACAAAGACCAAATCCCCCTCAAACGCGGCGACCGCATTCGCATACTTTGTCCTAAGTGTCGTCAGGAAACCGGCCTGGTGATATAATAAGCTTTTCTGTGTATGGTGCTGCTGGCCGGAGACAAAATACCTCCTGGGGGCTTGGGCGTGTTTCCAGAAAAAATAAAATCAGAGCTTGCTAAAAAGCTCACCGGCAAGGTAGTTATTCTTTGTGTTGGCAGCCGTTCGCGAGGGGACGATATTTTCGGGCCCTTGGTAGCTAAGCGGATTTCCGGCAAAGTTTCTGCCCAGGTTATTGATGCCGAGAATGTCCCGGAGAATTATCTGGGCAAAATCGCCAAGCTCTCACCCGACGTTGTCCTTTTAGTTGACGCCGCCCACTTTGATGGCGCCCCCGGCGAGATTAGACTGCTCGATCCCCAGGACCTTGCCGAATCCAGCTTCAGCACGCACAGCGCCAGCCTGAAACTTATCGAGGAGTTTTTTCGGGCCGAGTGCAATAGTAAGGTGTTTATGCTCGCAGCTCAGCCCAGGCACGTCAGTTTTGGTGTTCCCCCTTCGCCCGAGTTAATTGCCGCCGTCGATTCTGTGGTGGACATGCTCGCCGAGATTCTAAACTGAGGACTGCTTTCTAATGCCCCCGACCTACGTGTCGGGGGTCTTAAGTCCTGTCATTCCGCACCCCCAATCGAGTTGAGGGTATGCTTGATGCGGAATCCAGGCCTTTTTTCGAGACTGTAGCATAGTTACCGGGAATACTGTATTCCATTTCGCTCCCAATGGAGCGTCGTTGTTGTTCGGAAACGTCCGGCCGCCTGAGCATCC
>JAACET010000046.1 GCA_011682385.1 Actinomycetota bacterium
ATTACCCGGGCGGCTACGCGAATAAAGCTGGGACTGCAGGAAAAACTGTACCTGGGTAATCTGGAGGCCAAACGCGACTGGGGCTTTGCGGGCGATTATGTGGAAGCTATGTGGCTTATGCTACAGCAGGATACGCCCGACGATTATGTTATTGCCACGGGCCAAACGCACTCGGTGCGGGAGTTCCTGGACGAAGTGTTCGGGGTGCTGGAGATGGATTGGCAGGAGTACGTCGAGATCGACCCACGATACTACCGGCCGACAGAAGTAGACCTGTTGCTGGGCGATGCCGGCAAAGCCAAGAAGATTCTCAATTGGCAACCTAAAGTAAACTTCAGCGGTGTGGCTCGAATGATGGTCGAAGCGGATATGAAACTGGCTGAACGCGAAAAGATACTCAAAGATCACGGGAAGGACTAGGAATGGGTGGCTTCTTCGCCGACAAAAGAGTGGTTGTCACCGGTGGGGCGGGCTTTCTGGGCAGCTACGTCATCGAGGGACTGCAGCAACGCGGATGCAAGAATATCCTCGTGCCTAAAGTCGAGGATTACGACCTGGTCAACATCAATGATATCAAGAGGATGTACGACGACATGGGTCCGGATATCGTCATTCACCTGGCTGCGGTCGTAGGCGGCATCGGGGCTAATCGTGAACATCCGGGCGAGTTCTTCTATAAAAATCTGATGATGGGTGTTCAACTAATCGAGCAGGGACGGCTGCGCAGTATCGAGAAATTTGTGGCTATCGGCACGGTCTGCGCCTATCCGAAATTCACGCCGGTACCCTTCAAAGAAGACGATCTCTGGAACGGATATCCGGAAGAAACCAACGCCCCCTACGGCCTGGCCAAAAAGATGATGCTGGTCCAGTCGCAATCGTACCGACAAGAATACGGATTCAATTCCATATTTCTGTTGCCGGTGAATCTGTACGGCCCGCGGGATAATTTCGACCCGGCGAGCAGTCACGTGATACCGGCCCTGATCAAAAAATGCGTAAATGCAGTCGAAACAGGGGCTGACCACATCGATTGCTGGGGAACAGGAAACGTCTCACGCGAGTTCATCTACGCGGGGGATGCGGCAGAAGGCATACTGTTGGCCACAGAACTCTACAACGGGTCCGATCCTGTAAATATCGGGGCGGGCTTCGAGATCAAAATAAAAGACCTGGCTGAGAAAATTGCCAAGCTGGTCGGCTTTACCGGCCAGATTCGCTGGAACCCCTCTGAGCCGGACGGACAGCCACGCCGTTGCCTGGATACCTCGCGAGCAAAGAAGTTGTTCGGGTTCACGGCGGCAACGGATTTCGAAGACGGTTTGAAAAAAACTATCCAATGGTATAGAAAACAGCCCCGCAGCAACTCCTGTGTTTTCAACGCTTAACAACCCAAACAGGCCATTGGGCAAGGGCATCGGTCATATCAGCTCTTCCGCATCTTCATGCCAGAATTCTTTGCTTTTACCCCTTCATAATCAGAACCGTTTGGCTTGCGGCTCGTATTATCATCGAGACGGCCATATCTGTAGGTAAAACCAGATGTTGTAATGCAGGACCATAGCGTTATTGGCCGATAGAAAGATGAGCCCGTTCGAAATTGATTGACGGGTTTAGGCGTATAATATACTGTCTACATAGCGGTTACGCGAAATTGACCCCGCAACCGACGGGGACGGAGTGCGAGCTGTCAGCTATCAGCTGATCTCTGACCGCTACTCTTGCATTGTAGCAGAACAGTTAGGGCAAAAGCCTGATGATTTAAAGAGGATGCAAGATGACTACAACCAAACGGTGTCAAATCAAATACTGACCCAAACGAAGGAAATTCTTGAATGGATAAAAAAACAGTTTTAGCTGTTATATCAGATTTTGAAAAAGCACTTGAGCGGGAAAAGGTCAAGCCGCAAAAAATAATCCTTTTCGGCTCAAGCGACCACAGACAAGGACGACGCCCTGGAGAATCTGGTCGATGGCATGAAGACCGACCTGCGTTACGCGGAGAACACGGTCGATTTCGACGACGACAAGTTGAAGCTGATCGGCTGGGCGGGTCGTAAACAGGGAACGGCGCTGGCCGTGCCGGGCCAGAGTCGGCTTCTGGAAGCCCCGCGACAGGGCGAAGGCTGGGTGTTTTTGGATTGGAAGGCCCCGTCCGACGGCGGCAAGCCTGCGGCGTACAGGGTGATACGGCGAGAGCGTGACGGCGGCAGTTGGGAAGACGTTGCCACAGCCATGCTTACCGAGGTGACTTTAGTCGAGCAGCCGCGTGCTAAGGAGCTGGAATACCAGATCATCGCCGTGAACAAAGCCGGCGAGGGAGAAGCAAGCAACACTGTGATGGTGGTGCTCTAGCTTAAGAGCTTATAATTGGCGGGGGCACAGAGCATTGCCTCTGTGCCCCCGGTCACACTTCACAAGAGCTTTCGATTTTTAATACAAGCAATATTCTGCTTTTTTCTCCATCTAATCCACCTATATAACAAGCCCGTGCAGCGCAGGAGTACAGTATTATTAGCCGATATACATGTAACCCCGTCCGAAACTGCTAGAAGGGCATACATGTATAATATATTGTTTACAAGCCAGTTGCCAGAAAATAATCCCGCAACCAACGGGACGAAATCCGCCCTTGCGGCGGCGATGCCCTTTCGTAACGGTCGTGAAGGCATTACCGTAACACGGGAGAAACTCGTATGAAACGCCTTACGATCCAGTCCCTATTTCCCAAGTCGATGGCCTGCTCTCAAGGTGCGACGGACTACCTCTATTTCCATGACCTCAAACAAATGGAAGACAAGTATCCCGTCTGTTTCCGCCAGATCGATCCCGTGGGATTTCGTCAGAAGCAACTGGCGTCAAGGATATTCTTCGCCGGGATGCGACGCATTCCCGGTCTGCGAAGTTTGTCCACGTCCTGGCGACATGCGATCACTCGCCCCATTCATGTATCCAAAGCCGAACTCGACAATGCGGACATCCTCTACTCCAATTACTGGTTCCCAAGAAAAAAAATCCAGATACCGTTCGTTCTGGAAGCAGACTTCGTCCCCTATGGGTCAACGGAGAGCGACCAGTCGCAGATGCGACGGATACTTCGGATTCCGGACAGAATGATTGCTATGTGTGATGCTGTGATCGTGCGTACCGCCACCTCTGCCGATCATTTCCGCCAACTCTATCCATGGTCGAAGGCACGCGTAGAGGCCATCCGACACTATATGCCGTACATTACGCCGGCGAGCGTTGATAGTATTTCCGCCCGATGGAACACCAATGACCCTCTCCGCGTGCTGTTCGTGGCCAACATGCCCCGACTAAAGAATTTGCCACGCCTGGTCCAGGCAATAGAACTGCTCCGAGCGGGAATGGGTGAGTCGGGGCCATGCCTCGAAGTGATCAGCAACTTCTTGGATGGGGAAATCTCCTTGCCCCCGTGGGTCGACGTAAAACACAATGTTGACCGAAAAGGGGTCGAGGGTCGTATGCGAGTCTCTCACATCATGGCCTTACCGACATCGCGGGATTCATTCGGAAAGGTGTTCTGTGAAGCAATGGCTGCGGGCTGTGTGTTACTCGCACCGAAGTGGTACCCGCTTGGAGAGGACGACTACTTCGGGACTTGCGGCGAATGCGTCGATGTATTCTCCGTCAAGAGCATTACTGACGGACTCCGTCGCCTTCTCGTTGATCGCCAAGCCAGTCAAACCATTGCCTTGCGAAACCGGAAGCTCTTTGACAAGCTTTATGATGCGGACATAGTTTCGAGGCAATATTTTTCTCTATTCCAAGAACTATGCAGATAGAGATTGATGAACGATAAAGAGTTGACAATATGAACGAAGCAAATCAAATTGAATACAAAGATGGCCTCTGCAATTTAAATGGAGGGGAGGACTTGTATCCTGACGCAAGACCATCGGGAGGGTGGTTTCGTCGAAATGTATCCCGGCTGCTTATCTTTGCGATGTTGTTGTATGTCTTCATAACCATGCTGATCGGGCTGAATCTCTCCGGGAGCGTATCGCTGATGCTGGTGTATTTTCTGACCTGCCTCGTGTGCATCTCGTTGCTTCTGGTCTGTCGCAAGGATTTGTTTTCCCCCATAGGCCTTTCCGTCATATGGTTTTTTATCTCTTTTCTCCTGCTGATTCCGTGGAGTGCATCGATTCGTGAAGTGGCGCCGGAGGCGGAGGTACCCGATTCTTCCCTGCTGGTATACACGGTGAGCCTGTCGTTGCTCGGACTGCTCTGCTTTGCACTGGGCACGGTTTGTCGGCTAGATCGTTTGATTTACCCATGGCTTCGATGGGTTCTGAAAAGCAGGGGCGCTCTTCGACCCGTTGGCCAGTTGGAATTTTTTCTACTTCTGGGCTGGATTGTTCTTGGCTCTGTCGTGCGCCTGACCATAAATATAGACGTTGCGGGCCTCGAAACCGACTTGGGGGGCAATATCACGGGGTTGCTTCACTACCTCTTTTTTACGGTCACCAACGCACTGATCCTGCTGTTTTTGTGCCGTGCATTGCCCGCGGGCCGCATCTATCTGATCCAGTTCCTTTTTCTGGCGGGAATCTTTGTGGGGACGCAACTTCGGCTCGGGTGGCGCAGTGGCCTGAAGGAAATTCTGATTCCTGGCTTTGTGGTTTTCTGGTATCAGTACCTTCGCCCTTCCATGCGACGCCGTTCGATGATCTGGATATTCGCTTTGGTTCTGGCGATGCCCACTACCATGTCGATTGGCAATGCGATGCGAACGAGCAGAAGTGGTGGCGTCGCCCAGAAGTTTTCGGAAGGCGGGGTGCGCGGCTTCCTGGTCAAGCTTGTGACGCGCCTGGACGGGAATTCGCGATTTGCTGGCGTGCTTGTCCATGAGATGGGGGGGGAGGGCCTTTCTTTCGCCAACCATTTTCAAATGGTGGAACTGCTCAAGAAACGCGTATCGACGGCGAACTACGCAGATCATGAAATCTGGGGGATTGACGTGACATTCGCTCACTCCCGGGGCGCCAGTGGCCCCGGCGGGGCGTATATCGCTCTTGGGATATTGGGTATTGTCCTGGGATACATTTTCTTGGGCGTGCTCTTCCAGACGGTCTATCGGCTTTGTTACTCACTTTCCGATTCTTCGCTGGCCGTCGTCTTATATGGATTGATGGTGGTGGACTTGGCAAAGCTGTATTCTGAGAACTTCTCTATAATCCAACTTGGAAAGAGTTATACTTTTCTGCTGTTCGTTCTTCTGTTGGTGAAGCAGTTGTATCAGCGACAGTCCGGTTCTGATGCCCTGCTTAGAGAGCGACATTATGGCTAGCGAGAGCATATCGGAAAACGAAGATGTTTTTCGGGATCGACAAGAGGAGCTTTTTCTTTGATTTCTCCACTGGGCACATCGCCATTTGGAGCGAAAGACCGCTCTGTTTTGCCGCAGGGGGAGTGTTGTGACGGCCTGCACGCGTCCTCTGTAAAGAGCAGCCGTCATGGCAGTGAGGTGCAAAGCAAACATCGAGCGAGTCTCCAAAAGGCCAAACAAGTCCTTATTCGAAATGTCGCATCAAATTATGCCGTGCTAATTACCACTTCAGTGGTGAGTTTCCTGCTGACTCCCTATTTTATCAGCCGGCTTGGGATTGCCGCCTATGGGATGATAGGCTTGGCAAACACCTGTGTTTTTTATCTCTCGATACTGCCGAATTCTCTTGCGAGTTCGCTTTTCCGGTTCCTCTCAATGAAACATCATTCGAATCCGGAGGAGGCCGAGCGATATTACAATACTTGCACGCTCGCAGCATTCGGCTTTGCTCTGCTAGGAGTTGTTCCAGGAGTCATCCTCGCCTGGGCCACCCCTTTTCTTTTCCAGATTCCAATGGGACTGACAAAGAGCACCCGTATTCTATTTCTTCTGACAATTATGGGGGGATTGGTCGGAGTTAGTGTTTCCTCCTTTCAAACCCACTTCTTCCTTTTGCACCGACAGTGGCAGAGGAACTTCACTGTAGTCGTCAGCAGGATATTTGCTGTTGCCGCCCTACTCGGCAGTTTCTGGTATTTCGGTTCGTCGCTGGCATACGTTGGTGTCTACCAATTGATGGTTCTGGCCCTTCCGGGCCTCCTCGCAGCACTGATTTGCATTCGGTCTGGATCATCCATGCGGTTGCGGCGAGGTTCCTTCTCTTTTCCTCACCTACGAACCGTTTTTTCCTATGCGTCAAAACTATTGCTGTTCGACTTGGCCAATTCATTGCCGATAAGCGGGACGTTTATTGTCGTGAACAGGACAGCTGGAGCAGAGTGGACCGGCAGTATCTCGCCGTTTATGCAGGTCATGTTGTTGTTTCAGATGCTGGCTCAAGCGGTGACCAATGTCATTCGAAGTGTCATATTTGAGTACATTGGGCATGGGGAAGCATCAATGCTTACCATGCGAACCATGCAAGCAACTCGACTTCTCGGGTTGGGCTTTGGTTTGGCCCTGGTTGGGCTATCTGGGGTGTCCCATGTATTTCTTCAGGTGTGGTTGGGTGAAGAGTTCGCCGTTCACTCGTTGCTACCCGTGGAAATGGCGGCGGCGGCCTATTTGGGAACGGTGCTATCGATTCCTTACCGTCAAGTGCTCCGAGGGAAGTACACCCAAGGGTTCGCCCTTACGTTCTCCATTGGAGTTGGGGTGATACACCTTCTGGGAGTCTACAGTGTGTTTCAATTCAGTGATTGTAAAATGGAAGCCTTTGGCCTGGTGTTCCTGTTGGTGATGGGTGTTATTCGGGCCGTGGGCCAAGGCTTGCATTGTGATAAGCTTTTTGGCTTGCACTATGGGGACACTTTCCGGCGGACTCATATGTGCTATTGGCTCCCTTTGTGTATCGCCGCGGGACTGGTTTGGCTTGTTTCGGGCCGCTCGCCGATGGAGACGATCGCATTTACTCTTGGGGCTGTGATTTGCTATGGTATCTTGGGATTCAAGATTCTGTTGCTAACGGAAGACCGCAGACTATTGCTGTCCCTTCTTCACCGCAAACGACCATAGAGAAGAGGTTCCGTGGAACAATTGCTCCGCGATGTTTGACGTTCGCGCGTTTGCCTACGCATCAGAGAATCGCATTTTCCTGAGACGCATCGAATCGCTCCGGTACCATATGGATTGAGAGGCTATGACCAAGGATGCAAATGATAAACGCGAGGGAATGCAGTTGTGTTCTGGTTGCGGGGTGTGTGCGGCGGTGTGTCCGCGGCAGAATCTTGCAATGCGACAGAGCGACTATGGAATGCCGGTTCCCTATCGGCTCTCAGAGGACTGTCCAAAGGGCTGTTCGTTGTGCCGGTCGGTATGTCCGTTTGTTTCGGAGACCTCCGTCGAAGAGTTGGCCGAAGAGCAATATGGGGCCTGTTCGCGGGGAGGACATCGTTCGGAGATCGGGTTTTACGATCAGGGATATCTTGGCTATGCAGAATCCGAGACGGTTCGAAAGGCCGTTGCCTCTGGTGGATTGGCGACGGCCACCCTGCAGGGGTTGTTGTCCCGTGGCGAGGTAGATCATGTCATTGCGGTTCGACCGACCGGGCAGGCCGCGCCGAGCACGCTTTTTGAAGCGGCTCGGATCTCCACACCGGAAATACTGACGGAGTGTGCGGGGTCGTGTTATTATCCGGTTTCGTTCGATGCCATTCTGCAACAGATCGCTGCCGACGACGATACCTATGCGATGATTGCGCTGCCTTGCGTGTGTCAGGCCATTCGATTGGCACAGAAGAAGATTCCACGACTGGCAAACATCCGCTACTTGCTGTCTATTACATGCGGCACGCTCAAGAGTACGTGTTTTACGGACTACATCGCTGCTACAGTCGGTGTCGATCCCAAGAAGGTCGTGCGGATATGCTATCGTGACAAGTCGCAGGGCTTGCCCGTTATGCAGTTTCCCACGAAACTCGCTTTTCGTGACAAAGCATCCGGGGATATCCGCTACAAGCATACCACCTGGCTTCATGGGCGAATCGCGGCCGCTTTCAACACGCGACTGTTTTCTCCACTGGCCTGCAATTTTTGCGATGATGTTTTTGGCGAGTGTGCCGACGCGACATTCATGGATGCATGGCTTGATGACAACGCCCAGCAGCCCCTCGGCAAGAGTATCGCGTTGTTTCGCAATCCCGAATTGAGAGAATGCTTTGAGAACTTTGCTGGCATACATGTAGAAAAACTTTCCATTGATCGAGTAATAGACAGCCAAGCAGGTGCCCTGGATGCCAAGAGGATTGGCTTGGCGGTTCGCTATCACGACGCATCGCATCGCGTGGGGGTGATTCCCTCGGTTCGCGAGCATGTGTTGCCTCCGTTTTGTCGAATTCCGCTGTTGCGATGTTGGCGATACCGGGTCCAGTATCACATGTCCCGAGTTTCATTTTCTCGCTGGCATGAGAGCCGGGGCTGTCCTAAGATATTCTGGAAGCTACTGTGGGTACCGTGGCAAACAAACCGCGTGTTGAGTCGCCTGATGAGAATCTTTCCGAAGTGGCTGTACCAACTGCGGAAGTTGCGAGAAGGAAGATTATGAGAATTGGAATGCTTACTCACCATTGGCCTGCAAATTTCGGCTCGAATCTCCAAGCCCTCTCGACGTTCCTTCTGCTGAAACACTTGAGACATGATCCTGTTTTCTTGAATTACAGGCCCCCGGGCATCGAAGCGCACTATGCCGCCCGGACTACGCAGGCCCAGTTAGAAGCCCATGCGCATCACGCCAGCCAATTCTATGAACAAACCGACATTGCCCGTAATGCCGAAGAAGTGAAATGCCTGTGTAAGGAAGCGAAGATCGACTTGGTATTGGCGGGTAGCGACACGATCTTGCGGGTGAACAAGAAACGGAGTACGGAAGACTGTAGTTTCCCGAACCCCTTTTGGATGCAATGGGTCGAAGGACTCACACCTCGGCCGAAAACAGCAATGATTTCGGCATCCTCAGAAGGGACATACTACTGGTTTCTCGACAGGGATGTGAAAAAGAAAATGGCGGAGGCGTTGTTAAACGTCGACTCGGTTTCCGTTCGCGATCGATGGACGTGTGATATGGTGCGCCACCTAACCAAGGGTCGCCTTTCTCCGACGATCACGCCCGATCCTGTGGCCGTACTCAACAACATGCTACCCGAGTCCATGCAGGAGGAGGCAGAACCGAAGTTAATGTCCAAGCGATATCTGCTTTTGCATGTCGGCCCGCGCCAATATTCCGCCTCTTGGGTCAAAGAATTTGTTCGATTGGCTCACCAGAAGGATCTTCAGGTGTTTACGCTTCCGGAGACCACATATGTCCTCGATCTGCCTGTTGACAGGCAGTTACCGCTGCCCATGTCGCCGTTGGGCTGGTACTTTTGGATTCGCCATTCGTCGGGCCTAATCTGCAAGGCCTTCCACACGGTCATCAGTTGCATTTTCAACGATATACCATATTTGAATGTATATGCCGGATCGGCAACTTGGCTGAAGTGTCTATCCATCCAAAGAGCAAGCAAGGCCTACGATGTGAGCATGAATGTGGGCATGCAAGGGCACTGTTATCTGCCGTTACAGGGGCGAATCTTACTATCTCCCACGCGAGCCCTAAAAAAGCTATTAGCGGTTCCGACCGGGGCCTATGAACCGTATGCGACTGACGCGCCCCGCGACTACGAAGCGTATCTCCGCGATTTGACGCAACGCCTGTCGCCGTAGGAGTACATTACTTCGAATCACTAGCACTCTGTCAATCTTAATACTGCAAAGAAAGTATGCTGATATTCGGATAGGTAATTCAGCAATCGTGTCTAAACAAACAATGGTGTTATATCAAAAACTACGAAAATCCTAACCAGTTGTACCTGTTCGAATTATGATGGGACAGTACTGACTTCGCATGTGATACAGAACGCATGGGTATCCTCTTGGTAACCGTGCCGCTTGTTTGGCATGTGTTCGAAGGGAAAGGGCGATAGAAAATCGAGAATGAAGATTCTTTTCCTAAACAGTGAGCCGTGCTACCCACCAGTTAATGGTGTCCGCATAAAATCATGGCATGCGCTACGGCTGATGGCGAAAGAGAACGAAGTAGCTGTGGCGACACTGATTCCTCCCGAGGTGGAGGCTTATGATCTTGACCCAATAAAAGACATTGCGTCAGAAGTCATTGCCATGCCCTTGGAGAAACGCCGACCCATAGGCGTTGCTTGGCGATGTTTGACACGCGGATCAATCTATTTCATGGAGAGGTTCCGCCGTGAGGCGTTTCGGGAGAAGGTACAGGATATGATTCGCCGATTCTCTCCAGACGTTATTCACTGCGATCTGATACTGATGACGCAATATCGGGACTGCATTCCGTCTGGTGTAGGCGCTGTGGCTTCGATCAACGACAGCTATGCTCTGACGCTGGAAAATAGCTTTCAGCATAACCGGTATAAATCTTTGAGGATGAAAATGTACCGAAAATATCAGCTGCGCCAACTGAAAAAATATGAGGCTCGCCAGTTTCAGAAGTTTCACGCGACACACACGATGACGGATGTGGACGCGGCCTACCTCCGGTCGTTGAATCCTGCAATCTGGACAGAAGTAATCCCTAACGGAACAGACATCCTTCCCCCCGATAACTCGGAAGCCCCTTTGCCTGAACAGCATGCGATCGTGGTAGCTCGACTAGGCGGGGACAATGTCGAAGCTTTAGAGCGTATTCTCGATATCGTCTGGCGGAACGTGGTAAGTCAGGTTCCCGATGCAGTGCTCCATGTGGTCGGACGTTTGTTGGATTCCTGTGGGCGGCTTGAAGAATTTGCGGGTAGCATTAAGGGGGTACAGATGGAGGGGTTTGTTCCCGAACTCACGGATGCCTACCGAATGGCTGGCATCTCCATCGTACCGGTCGACAAAAACTGTGGCCTGATCAACAAGGCCGTCGAGGGAATGGCTGCCGGGCTGTGTGTGGTGGGTCTGCGAAAGGCATTTGAAGGAATTCCAGAAGCGGTTGATGGTGAACACTGCCTTCTTGCCGATAGCTATTCGGAAATGGGTGCCCTACTTGTTCGCGCCATGACAGATTCAGAATTGCGGGGTCGGATACAGCGGGCAGCGGCGAAGATGGCAAAGCAACGCTACAGTTGGGAGAGTCGACGGAGCCAATATCAGGCAATGTATGATCGGGCGAGCCAGTTGGCTCGCCGGAAAGTCAAGTTGCGACGTTTTCAAACATAAGTGGAGACGCGTTTACACCAAGGATGCCAGCCAGTCTGATGGGAAACATCGACGACAAAACAGGACAAGGATGATCCCTATGGGAACGGCCCCCACAATCATCATTGACATGTCAGCCATTCGTCGCGGGGGCGGTGTTCAGTTAGCCTGCAACTTTCTAGATCGCTACCGAACCAGTAGTTTCCGTCAATTCCGTCCGGTGATCCTCTTGCCAGGAGATGGGCTGCTGGCTGATTGGGAATCGCCGGACGGCCTTGCCGTTGTGGAAGTTCTTCGCGCACCAACCCGTGCGGCGAAACGATGGGTGTTTTACCGTACCAGATTGCAGAAATTGATCCGGCACCACAATATAAAGGCATCTTTTACATTCTTTGGGCCCGGATTGCCCTGTCCTGGCAGCGTCATCAGTGTTGTTTCCGTGGCGTATCCGATCATCTGCTATCCAGAGAGCCCATTCTGGAAATACTGCCCTCGCTCTAAGGCGTGGCCCACAAAATTCAGAAATGTGTTTCGGAGGAACGCAATCCGACAAGCCAGTGTGGTGCTGGCGGAGACGGAGACGATGAAGGGGCGGTTGGTTCAACATCTGAGACTTTCCCCAAAAAAGGTGAGCGTCCTTCCCCCTGTCGTTTCTTCTTATATCCCGGATGTGGAGAAGGTTCCAGAGACATGCCAATCGATCCTTGTCCTCAGTGGCCTGGCCCCGCACAAGAATTTGTGGCGTTTATACGATGTGGCCTACTTGGCCAACGAGAAAGGCTTGGACATTCGTTTCCTCGTGAGCGTCGATCGCGAGGCATTTATTACAGCACAGAGAAACACATATCCGCTCGTGCTGGAAGTGATAAACCGTCGTTTCGAGTTTGTCGGTAGCGTCCCCCCTCGGCGTATCGGAGATATGTATGAGAGGTCAGATGCTCTCCTGAATATCAGCGATTTGGAGAGCTTCAGCAACAATTATATGGAAGCATGGACGGCGTCGAGTCTGTTGATTTGCAGTGACCGTGACTTTGCCAGACACATTTGCCAAGATAGCGCCATCTACGTTGAGCCGCATGATGCAGAGTCGGTCGTCGATGGGATAGAGCGGCTCTTGGCAATGACATTGGATGAAAGAGAGGCGATGGTACGGGCAGGGAAGAGGTTGTTGCATCAACTGCCGAACTTCACTGAAAGATTCGACATCATTGCCGATCAGATCATTGAATTAATTCAAGCAAAGGATACCATATCGCTATGAAACTGAAGTATGGCTTGGTTGTTCTGGTCGAGGCCGCCATGCGGGCAGTAATGTGTCTGCCCAGATTTCGACTGTGCTGTGCGTTGAAATCGCTCTTCCTTCGGTGTTTGGGGGCGAAAGTTGGAAAAAGCGTCATTTACTATCCTGGGATATGGATTATGACCGGACGCAACCTGACACTTGGGCATCATGTTAATTTGGCTCTGGATGTTCTGATCACAACGGATGGCGGGGTAAGCATCGGGGATAGAACCATGGTCGGATATCGCAGTCAGATCATTTCATGCAATCATATAATTCCAGACAAAGGGGAGCGTATTTTCGATAGCGGACATGTGCACAAAAAAGTTGATATCGGAAAAGATGTGTGGATAGGCGCGAATTGCCTGATAATGCCCGGCGTTCGGATCGGTGACGGGGCTGTAGTTGCGGCCGGAGCAGTCGTGACTGATAACGTTCCAGAGAATGCGATCGTCGGAGGAGTACCGGCACGTATCATTCGCATGCGAGAAGAATAGGAAACGTAATCCATGAAACAAGTACTTCAAAATCTCCGATCAGGTGAGACAAAAGTAGAAGATGTGCCAGCCCCGGGCCTGAGCCCGGGGACTCTGCTGATCCAGACGCGGGCGAGTCTGATCTCGGCCGGAACCGAACGGATGCTGGTAGAGTTCGGCAAAGGATCGCTGCTGGCTAAAGCACGGTCGCAGCCGGAAAAGGTCAAGCAAGTGTTGGATAAAATCAAAACCGACGGCCTGCTGCCTACACTCGAAGCGGTGTTCAATCGGCTGGATGAGCCGTTGCCGTTGGGATACTGCAATTGCGGAGTAGTCCTGGAAGCGGGTAAAGGCGTGGAAGGTTTTGAAGTGGGTGATCGTGTGGTCAGTAACGGTCCGCACGCTGAGATTGTGTGCGTACCCAAAAACCTCTGTGCCAAAGTACCCGACTGCGTGAGCGATGAAGAGGCAGCTTTTACGGTATTGGCCTCCATTGGCCTGCAGGGGATAAGGCTAATGAAACCGACGCTCGGCGAAACCATTGTGGTCTTCGGCCTGGGGCTAATAGGACTGATCTGCGTGCAGTTGTTCAAAAGCTGCGCTTGTAAGGTCATCGGAATAGATATAAACAGAAAAAGACTCGAACTGGCGGAGCAATTCGGAGCTGAGACTATCGATGCCAGCAGCGGGGTTGACGTTGTTGAATCAGCTATAGCCAAGTCACGTGTCAACGGCGTTGACGGGGTACTCATAACGGCATCGGCCAAAGAGGACTCCATTGTCCGGCAGTCGGCGCAGATGTGTCGCAAGCGTGGCCGAATAGTCCTGGTAGGTGTGGTGGATTTGAAGCTGGACCGGGCAGACTTCTACGAAAAGGAATTGAGCTTTCAGGTTTCCTGCTCCTACGGGCCCGGCAGATATGACAGCAATTACGAACAGAAGGGGCAGGATTATCCGCCCGGATTCGTCCGCTGGACCGAGCAACGCAATTTCCAGGCGGTTCTCGATGCCCTAGCCAGTGGTGGCCTAAAGGTCAAGGAACTCATCAGCGAAGGCATACCTCTGGAGCAGGCCAGCCGGGCGTACCAGAGGCTGACCGAAGACAAGAGCACACTGGCGCTTATTCTGACCTACCCCAAAGAAACGCCAGCCAGAGATCATACGGTAAAGACACCGGCCGAACTAGTTAGATCAGCCGCTGTGCCGCAGGCGGTAGTGGGATTGATTGGAGCAGGCAATTTCGCCAAAATGACTCTACTGCCGGCACTCAAACCAATCGGGACTAGACTCAAAACAGTGGCCGACATCAATGGTGTTGCAGCGGCTCATGCCGGGCGGAAATTCGGGTTTGAGCAAACGACCAACGACTACCAGCAGCTGCTTGGTGATCCGGAAATAAACACCGTTATCATAACGACTCGACACGATCTGCATGCGCCTATGGTCATCGAAGCCCTGGGGGCGGGCAAACACGTGGCTGTCGAAAAACCGTTGTGTCTGGATCGGGAGCAACTCATCGAAATAAAACAAACCCTCCACAAAGCAAAGAACAGGCAGCTGTTGGTGGGTC
>JAACET010000140.1 GCA_011682385.1 Actinomycetota bacterium
GTAAGGAAAGCACTTGCCGGCAGAAACCTGTGGCTCCTGGTCGTTAACACTCGTGGTATCAATGTCTGGTGCGCGGCGGCAGGCGGCATATTCACACACAATCGAGTGATCGATGCCATCAAAATTACCAGCCTGAATAAAAAGGTCGAGCACCAAGAGGTGATTCTACCCGCCCTGGCAGCTCCTGGCATCGATAGAAAGGCAATCGAGGCTGAAACAGGCTTCCGGGCCCGCTTCGGACCAGTGTACGCTGGAGATATCCCAGCTTATTTGCAAGCCGGTAAGAAGAAGACGGACGAAATGCGCAGGTTCCGTTTCGACTTGAAGCACCGGCTCAGCATGCTCCTGCCCATGAATTTCCCTGTGTACCTCTTGCTGGCTTTGGTGCTTACCGTATTCTGGCGGCAGTACCTCCTGGGCTTTACCGTCCTTTTCTGGTTGGCCACCGCTATGCTCTACATGGGCACTAACATCATCCCTGGTAAGAGCGGTTGGGCACAGGCCCTCCTGGCCGCGTCGGTCGTTACGGTTCTCTGGGCCGCCATCGACAGTATTGTGGCAGGCAAGGCATTCGAACACCGGGGCTGGTGGCTGGCAACCTTTGCGATATTCCTTGCTGCTGGTTTTGACCTTGCCGGTATAACGTCGGCCAGGAAATCCGACGCTGAGCAATTGATGTCCCGTTTGGGCTTCAAGAAGTTCGGCACGTTCTTTCACCAGAGAGGGACGGGCCAAATCAGCCTCGACCGCAGCAGGTGCATCGGTTGCGGGAACTGCTTCGATATCTGCCCGGTCGGCGTATACAAAGGAATCGACCAAGACAAAAAAGCCGGTTTCCGCGACCTCAATGCGTGCTTTACCTGCTCAGCATGCGTCAGACAGTGCCCGGTCGGGGCGCTGAGCCTGTATTGACCCAGGAGTTCCGGTGGGTTTGACAGAAACATCATCGCACGGGTCCGCTCGAGCAGTTGATTCACACTTTGCTGGAGTTGACGGCCTTGGGCGCAAGTTGTATTCTAAGGACGAAAGAAAGGGATATTATGAGCTTGCGGGAAAAATGGTTTAGAATGATTCAGAGAACGGTCAACTGCAGGGGTCCCGTCAGAGCAGTGCTTACTGTGTTACCGGGGAGCCTGTTTTTTGGCATCGTAGGCCTGTTCATCTTTTTGTCTCTGAAGGTAGATAAACTATTGGGGTTGCCCAAGCCTTGTGGGTCACCTGTGAATATTGTGGTCGCCGTACCTGTTCTGAGTCTGGGACTTTTTCTGATGCTCTGGTCGGTCTTTCATTTTGCCAAAGTCAAAGGAACGCCCGTGCCGCTGAATCCACCCCCCAAACTGGTTACCACCGGCCCCTATGCTTATACCAGAAACCCCATGCTCACTGGCTTGTTCGTCGTTCTATTCGGACTGGGCCTTCTATTGCAGTCCATTGGCCTTTTCTGTATATTCACCCCCCTTTTCATCGTCCTCAATGTCTTGGAGATAAGAGTCCTGGAAGAACCGGAGCTGGAAAAACGACTGGGCGAAGACTATCTCCGCTACAAAGAGAAAGTCCCCATGTTCTTTCCGCAACTAAAGAGAAGGAAAGTGAATGCTGGCCAGACAGACTGGAAAGGCCTGCTTTAGACTGATTTGGTTTTGCCTGTGTGCTATTCATAGAGTCGAACTATCTCAAAGATGTCCTCAACCAGGAAAAGACCGAAAATCGCTAGTGACTATCGCACGTGATACCGCAGGATGAACGGCGAACTAAGGTAACGAGCAAAGTGGGCACAATGATCAATGTTGCAAGGGTTCCCGATATCAGCCCGCCAATCACGGTGATGGCGAAGGGCTGAAAGATCCTGGAGCCGACCGTTGTGCCAACGGCGATTGGAATCAATGCGAACATGGTGGTCAGGGCTGTCATGGTGATGACGTTGCGGCTGAGTCCGAAAAGGCCCATCACAGCCAGTGCCGCCAACAGACTGAGGGGGATGGTAAGGGCTACGATAAGCGTGGGCCGCAGAGCCCCCAGGAAGAAATAGAGGACCAGCACCGCCAGAACAGCGCCAATCAGAACGGCCTGTAGGATACCCTGACTTGCCTCGGCAATGATTTCCGACTGGTCGTAGTATTTTTTTACCTGTGTTCCCGGAGGTAGAAGGGCACGCAGGTTAGTCATTGCGGCCTCTACCTTCCGAACGACTCGGACCGTGCTTGCACCGGGCTGCTTACGGACGACCAGGGCCACGGCCGGTACCGGTGCGTACACAACCTGGCCGTGACAGCCTCGAGCGATTCTCGAACCATATACAGACCTTTGAGTTCATCGATGGATAGCTTACGACTTCGTGCCATAGTTGGCAGTCTTCAAAGCCCTCTCTTGGAAGGTAGAAAGGTCGCCAGGGATTTATCTATAGAGTATGGTCGGTCCGGAGTGCTTCAGCCCTCAACTGCTCGCACTTAAAAAGGCGGCAGTCGAAGGCTTCTAGTTGTCGCCTACTAATCCCCATCCCATCTCTATACAGCATGCTTCTTGCCCTTGGTGGTGGTTCTTGATATACTTTTTACGTGCCTTGAGTTCACACCTCGTAGTCGCTGTCCGCAATGCTTGCAGCGTCGTTCGGGCGGCGTCGAGAAACAGCTTCTAACCAGAGCTAACTCACGATTTAAGCATACCTTGTGACCGTAGGTGTTGAAACAGGAAAGAACGTAAGTGATACAAAACTCTAATATCATCAAGGCAGAGACAGAAGTTCACCACACCACAGCACCGATGCATCCGCTCGCCTCCAAGGCCAAGATCTTGTTGAGCAGCGTGTTTGGCCCGTACGCCCAGGACGACGAGTACGGCAGCCGGACGATGAACCCGATGGAGTTGTACCACAACCAGGTCACCAGAGTTCAGGGACCGTTCTCCTTGCGAATGTTCCACCGTAGTTGGGGGTTGATGCTCATTCAAGCGAACATCGAGGCCCCTTGCGTGCTGCTGGACTTCCCGACACTGGACCGCTTCGTCCGGGAGATCCGCGACAACAGCTACGACATCGTGGGGATAAGCAGCATTATTCCAAACATTCTTAAGGTTCGGAAGATGTGCGAGCTCCTACGGCAATATCTGCCGGGCGCGACGATCGTTGTCGGAGGGCACATCGCCAACATGCCGGACCTCGATGCTCGGATCGATGCGGATATCATCGTCAAGGGCGAAGGAGTGCGCTGGTTCCGCCGATATCTGGGAGAAGACGAGGATCGCCCCATTCGGCATCCTATGATCGTTTCAGGCATCGGGACGCGGAACATGGGCATAACCTTCAAGGGAAAGCCGGGCAACGTAGCGGCCACCGTTATTCCGTCGGTGGGGTGTCCTTTAGGATGCAACTTCTGCTCCACGTCGGCCATGTTCGGGGGTAAGGGAAATTTTATCAACTTTTATGAAACCGGCGATGAGCTGTTCGACGTGATGTGCCAGCTCGAAGAGACGATGCGGGTTCAATCTTTTTTCATCATGGACGAGAACTTCCTGCTGCATCGCAGACGGGCACTACGGTTGCTGGAGTTGATGGAACTTCACGACAAGCCCTGGGCCCTGTACGTCTTCAGTTCCGCCAACGTTCTGCGTTCGTATACCTTTGAGCAGCTTGTGGGGTTGGGGATATCCTGGGTTTGGATGGGCCTGGAGGGTCAAGAGAGTCAATATGCCAAGCTTCAGGGCATCGATACGCGGGTCATGGTCGGCGAGTTGCAGTCCCACGGCATCCGCGTGCTCGGTTCAAGCATTATCGGACTGGAAGAGCACACGCCCGAGAACATCGACCAGGTAATCGATTACGCCGTCCGGCACGATACCGACTTCCACCAGTTCATGCTCTACACGCCCAGTCCTGGCACGCCACTGCATGAGGAACTCTCCGCTATGGGCAGGATGAAGCCCCCCGGCGAGTATGACCATGCCGACATTCACGGGCAGCTGATGTTCAACTACCACCACCGGCATATTGCCAACGGGCAGGAAGGTGAGTTCATTCGGCGAGCGTTCGAGCGAGATTTCGAAGTCAACGCCCCCAGCGTAGCGAGGATCGTACGGACGACGCTGGCCGGTTGGAAACGCTATAAGAATCATCCGAACTTGCGCATCCGCCGACGCTACGCATGGGAGGCCAGGGAGCTGGGCACCGCATTTTCTGCAGCGATCAAGGCCGTGAAGCTCTACTACCGCAAGAACACCACGATGCGAGCGAAGATGTCTGCCCTCCTGAAGGATCTTCATCACGAGTTCGGACTCAAGTCACGATTGTCTGCGACCATAGGCGGACGCTACCTATTGTGGAAGATTCGCAAGGAAGACAAGCGGCTTGCGGCCGGCGGGACTTTCGAACCACCAATGTTCTACGAGAAGAACCACTGCTTCGGCGATGGAACCGTCCCGGCGTTGTGTCGTTTCGTTACGCCTTGCGTGGAGCCTCCGACAACGCCCGCCTCTGCGGGCGAGCAATGTGAACCTGTAGCTGTCGGATAGGGGTACCAGATCGTTGGAGAATCTGTGTTTTTGAGATGCCGGTTCACTCAGCACAGTCCGGCTTGGCGGCGCGGATAGCAGGGAAATAGACCCAAAGATGGCTCACACGGTCGGTTTCGCCGAAAATGACGGTTCCATCGGACCAGGTCGTGGCCGCCTGAAAGACAAATCCATACACTCGCGCAGCGAGGGTCGAGACACAAACTCCCAAGTCACGCAGCTCACAATGATCGGAATCGTAGACGAACAATCTGCCTATATCGTCACCGCC